>NZ_JBIUUS010000014.1:0-224015 GCF_044742585.1 Kitasatospora sp. NPDC087861 | reverse complement strand
CGGCGCAGTGTTGGGGGCCGCCCAACCCCACCCCCCGGGGCCCCCCCCCCCCCCCCCCGGCCGGGGCGGGGGGGGGGGGCGGCCCCCCCCCCCCCGACGCTGCTGATCGAGATCGAGACGGCCGGGCCTGCGCTCCCCGTGCACGTTTCCTGCCCGCGGATCTTCTCTTTCTCTTTCCACCGCCTGTCTCAGTGCGCCGTCCAGCCGCCGTCGACGGGGAGGCTGGCGCCGGTGATGTAGGAGGCGGGTGGGGAGCAGAGCCAGAGGGCGAGTTGGGCGATCTCGTCGGGTTCGATGAGGCGCTTGAGGGCGGTGCGGTCGAGCATGATCTGTTCGACGACCTCGTCCTCGTGGATGCCGTGGGCCAGGGCCTGGGCGGCGATCTGCTGCTCCACCAGGGGAGTTCGGACGTACCCGGGGTTGATGCAGTTGCTGGTGACGCCGTAGGGGGCGCCCTCCAGGGCGACGGTCTTGCTGAGGCCTTCCAGGGCGTGCTTGGCGGTGACGTAGGCGGACTTGAAGGCGCTGGCCCGCAGGCCGTGGACGGAGGAGATGTTGACCACCCGCCCCCACTCCTGCTCGTACATGTGCGGGAGGGTGCGGCGCAGGATGCGGAACGGGGCCTCGACCATGACACGTTGGATGAGGGTGAAGCGGTCGGGCGGGAACTCGTGGACGGGCGCGACGTGTTGGAGACCGGCGTTGTTGACCACGATGTCGGCGTCGTCCGGCAGGGTCTCCACGGCCTCCGGGTCGCCGAGGTCCGCGACGATGGCGCGGCCGCCGATCCGCTCCGCGAGCTCCCGGGCCGGGCCGGCCGCGAGATCGACGACGTAGACCCGGGCGCCGGCCCCGGCGAAGGCCTCGGCGCAGGCTCGGCCGATGCCCGAGGCGGCCCCGGTGACCAGGGCCGTCCGGCCGTCGAGCGGGCGGGCTGTAGTGGTGTCCATGGCCGAGAACGGTAGGAATTCGGGGGCCTGGCTCCCATGTGGCAGGCCGCTACAGCATTCCGGTGGGATGTGGTGCCGGTCGCCATGACCGTCGATCGACGGTTCGACCGCGGAAGGCCAAACCCGCCCCGGCCTCGCTTCCCCACAATGGGCGCGATTGCTTCACCCGTTCGGAGGATTGCTCGGTCAGATCCACCCATAGCGCCCGAATGCTCGCTACATTCACGCCGATTCCCGACAGGGGGCGCCGCCCCAGGCAGCCGAAGTGCTGGTAGAGCCCGGTGCGACGTCCGAGAGGTGTTGACTGACATGCCCCAACGGCCTGCAACCGACAGCCCGGCGTACGGACCGCTCGACCCGCTCGGCCAGCACCGAGGCCCGGTCGGCCGGGCCCTGCCGGACGCCCCCGACGCCCTGACCGCCGACGCCCCGACCGCCGACGAACTGCGGCTGCCCGCGCAGGCCACAACCGACCGGCACGAACCCGCCAGGCCCGCGCCCGCCCCCGCGCCGACGGGCGGCCACTCCGGACCGGCCCCGCAGAACGGCCAACTCGCCGCGCTGATCGAGGAGGCCGGCTTCTCGCACGCGGGCCTGGCCCGCCGGGTCGACCAGCTCGGCCTGGAACACGGTCTCGACCTGCGCTACGACAAGACCTCGGTCACCCGCTGGCTGCGCGGCCAGCAGCCCCGCGGCGCCACCCCGGCACTGATCGCCGAGGTCTTCACCCGCCGCCTCGGCCGCCGCCTCACCGCCCAGGACCTCGGCCTGGACGCCTGCGCCCCGGTGTACGCCGGGCTGGAGTTCGCCGAAACTCCGCAGGAGGCGGTGGACATCGTGGCGAGCATGTGGCGCAAGGACAACGGCCCGCAGTCCGAACTGCGCCGGATCGCCTTCACCCCGGCCGGCCTGGTCGTCCCCAGCCGGGACTGGCTGATCGGCCGCACCGACGAGCGCGTCGCCCGGGACGGCTCGACGATGGCCCGCCCCGACGCCGCCACCGGCCCGCCGCCCTCGTCCGCACCCGTGCACGGCCCGTCCGGCACGCCCTCCATGGCCTCCGTGCCCTCCGTGCCCTCCGCGGCCGGAACGGTCGGTACGCCCGGCGCGCCCCCCGCGAGCCCAGCGCGCGGCCCGGCTCCCGGCACGCCCGGCATGTCCGGCGCACCCGGCACGCGCCCCACCGTGGGCACGGCCGGTACCGCCGTGCCCCCCATCGGCCGGGTCCCCACCCAGAGCCGCCGCCCGCCCGCCGCCGTCGAGCCGCCGTACACCGACCCGGCCCGCGAGCAGCGCCCCGCCCTGCGGGTCGGCCGCGGCGACATCGCCGCCATCCGTGCCGTCGGCGACCTCTTCCGCGCGCTCGACCACGCCTACGGTGGCGGGCACGCCCGGCAGGCGCTGGTCCGCTACCTGGAGAGCGAGGCCGAGCCGATGCTGCGCGGCCGCTACGGCGAGCAGATCGGCCGGGCACTGTTCGGCGCGGTCGCCGACCTGACCAGGCTGGCCGGCTGGACGTCCTTCGACATCGCCGCACACGGCCTCGCCCAGCGCTACTTCGTTCAGGCGCTGCGCCTGTCCCAGGCCGCCGGGGACCGCGCGCTGGGCGGGTACGTCCTGGTGACGATGAGCCAGCAGGCCGTCCACCTGGGCCACGGCCGGGAGGCCGTCCAGCTGGCCCGGGTCGCCCAGCAGGGCGTGGGCACGGCGGTGCCGCCGGTGGTCCAGTCGCTGATGCACGCCGCCGAGGCCCGCGGCCACGGCCTGCTGGGCGACGTCCGGGCCTGCACCACCGCCCTGGTACGCTCCGAACGGTCGCTGGCCGCGGCCCGGGCGGGTGACGAACTGCCCTCCTGGGCACGGTACTTCGACGAGGCGCAGCTCTCCGACGAGTTCGCCCACTGCTACCGGGACCTGCAGCAGTGGCGCACCGCCGCGCAGCACGCCGAGAAGTCGTTGCGGCTGCGCTCGCCCGCCTATGCGCGCAGCCGGATCTTCTGCCGGCTGGTGCTGGCCACCGCCCGGCTCGGCATGGGGGACCTCGACGAGGCCTGCACCATGGCCACCGACGCGCTGCGGGCGGCGGGGGAAATGCGCTCGGCCCGCTCGCTGGAGTACGTCCGGGACTTCCACCGCCGCCTCATCCCCTACCGGGGCAGCCCGGTGGCCCGCGCCTTCGAGGAGACGGCCCGCCAGGCGGGCGTGATCTAGGAACTCGTGATCCAGGGACTGCCGGACGCGCCCGGCGGTCCCGGAAACCCGTACCGCCCGGGCTTGCCCCGGGCCGGAGGACCGCCCGGGGCCGGAGGGGTGCGCCGGCGTCGGAAGGGCCGCTCGGAAGCGCCTGCCGGGACGCCTTCGAAAGGGCTTTCCCCCGCCGCCCGTTGGCGTCCGGGGAGGGTGACCGGGAGCGACTCACCAGCTCTCGGCCCGGACGCGCGGCCGTCCCGGCTCCGGCGCGGGTGGCCGGACGCCGCCGCGTACCCGCTGCGCCGCCAGCGGGAACGCCAGCACCGAGAGTATGCCCGCGCCCACGAGCGCGGCCGCCGTCGACGACGGCAGGTGCCCGTCGTCCACCTCGATGGTGGTGATCACCACGACCAGCGGCAGCGCCGTCGCGCCGTACAGCCCGAGCGCCGCCCGGTCCCGCCGGCCGAGCCCGGCCGGGGCGAGCAGTCCGGCCGGCAGTCCGCGCACCACCAGGAGCAGCAGCAGGAACACCGGGACGAGCAGCAGCGTGCCGGGGTCGACCAGCAGGGCGGTCAGGTCGAAGTTCATTCCGCTGACCACGAAGAACACCGGCACCAGGAAGCCGAAGCCGATGCTCTCCAGCTTGGCCTCGATCACCTCCTCCTCGGCCTGGCGGATGTCGGAGAGCAGCAGGCGGGAGATGGCCCCGGCGGTGAAGGCGCCGAGCAGCATGTCCAGGTCGAGCCAGACCGCGGCGGCCACCATGACGGCGAGCACCAGGATCACCGCCCGGATCGCGAACTGCCCGGACGTGCGCAGGGTGCGCTCGATGAGCCGGGTGGCCCAGGCGGGCCGGGGGCGCCGTGCGCCGAGGACCGCGACGGCGGTGATCACCGCGAAGGCGCCGAGGATGACGGCCGTCCTGGCCGGGGAGTTGCCGCTGAGCAGGACGGCGATCGCGATGATCGGCCCGAACTCGCCGACCGCCCCGGTGGCCATCACCAACGAGCCGAAGGGGGTGGGCAGTTCGCCGGAGTCGCGGAGGATCGGCAGGATGGTGCCGAGCGCGGTGGTGGTGAGCGCGAGCCCGGCGAAGGCGCCGTTCAACGGGTCCCGGTTGACCAGCGCGCCCACGCCGAGCGCCAGCACGATCGAGACCAGCCACGCGGTGCCCGCCCGTTTCAGCGGGCCGCCGCGCAGCTTGGCGAAGTCGATCTCGTACCCGGCGAGGAACATCAGCATGACCAGGCCGAACTGGGACAGCGCGTCGACCAGGTCGTCGACGTGCGCCCAGTTCAGGACGTCGGGGCCGATCAGGACGCCGAGCACGATCTCGAACACGACGGTCGGGACGGCGATCCACCGCAGCAACCGGTCGGCGAGCAGCGGTGCGGCGACGGCCGCGGCGGGGATCAGGATCAGCGCCACCGGCTGGATGGCGGCGCTCACCGCGCAACCGGCCGGACGGTGAAAATCATCCGATGAGCGGTCATATCGGCATCCTGGCACGTCGCCGGTCTGTCACCCCGGCAGACCGTCAGTGTGTTCCGGGCACCGGCCGTGCAGGACCGCCGGCGTGTTCCGGGCTCAGCCCGTCCGGGAGCGCCCGAGCACTCCGGGCGTCCGAACGGGTCAGGCCGCCGCCTCGGCCTCCCGGGCGGTGGCCGGGACGCCGAGGTCGCGCAGCACCGCCTGCGCCGCCCGCCGCCCGGAGACCAGCGCGCCCTGCACGGTGCTGGTGTCCCGGTGGTCCCCGGCGACGTACAGCCCGGCCAGCACCCGCACCGGGCGCCGGGGATTGTGCGGCGGGGGCATCGTGGGCAGCGCGTCCGGGACGTGCCGCACGTTCAGGAACTGCCAGCCGGTGGTCGAGGTGCCGTACAGCTCGGCGAGCCGGGCCCGGACCGCCGGTTCCAGCCCGGCCGGGCCGCCGGCGTCGAAGGAGCGCCGCCCGAGCACGGTGGTGGCGACCAGCGCCTGCCCGGCCGGGGCGTAGGAAGGGTGCAGCTCGCTGAGCACCAGCGAGTGCGAGACCAGCGGCGGCTGCCCGCCGGGCCGGTCGCCGTCGAGCAGCAGGACGGCCTCGTTCAGCGGGGCGCAGTCGGCCGCGTGGTAGAAGGTCGTGACGGGGTGGAAGTCCGGCAGCCGCAGCCCGGGCAGCAACTGGGCGGCGGAGCGGGCGTCGGTGGCGACGACGACGGCCTGGGCGCCGATCCGCCCGTGCCCGACGGTCTCCACGCCGTCGGCGGCGATCGAGGTGACCTGCACCCCGGTGCGCACGGTGCCGGCGGGCAGGGCGGCGGCCAGGTGGGCCGGTACGGCCGCGATCCCGTCGGCGGGCAGACAGAGCCGTCCGCGCGCGTAGGAGCGCAGCACCAGGTCGGCGATCCGGCTGCTGGTGCCGAGGGCCGGGTCGCTGAGCAGTGCGCCGAGCAGCGGCCGCAGGAAGCCGTCGAGGGTGCGCGGGGCGAGCCCGTGGCCGGTCAGCGCGCGGGCGGTGGTGGTCTCCGGGCGGTTCTGGAGCCGGCCGGCGGGGGTGGCGGCGAGCCGGCCGAGCCAGCTGCCGAGCCGGGCCTTGTCCAGCGGGCTGCCGAGCGGGGCGCGGGTGGCGGCCTGCCGGGCGGTGGTGAGTTGAGGGTCCCCGGTGCGGTGGCGGCGGCCGCCGCTGTGCACGAGGACACCGGGAGCGAGCGGGCGCAGGTCGAGGCGGTCGAGGTCGAGTACCCGGCGGAGCTCGGGGAAGGCGGTGTTCAGCAGGTGGCTGCCGTCGTCGAGCCGGAAGCCGTCCAGTTCGCGGGTGGCCATCCGGCCGCCGATCCGGTCCGTGGCCTCAAGGATCTGGACGGTGAGGCCGTGGCCGGTGAGCGTGCGGGCGGCGGCCAGGCCCGCGAGTCCGGCGCCGACCACGACGACGTCCGGGTCGGACGGGCGGCGGGCGCGGCGGGTGAAGTCGTATGTGGGCACTGGCGTGCTCCCTCCCTGGTCCCGGGGCTCCGGCCGACGCAGGCAGCGGGGTGCCGGGACACGGTCCGACGGTGTGATGCCCAGTCAGTACGACCATCAGACAAGCGCATCGGACCCGATCCAAGGGTCGGGAGGGGGAGTGCGGCACCGGACCGGGGCGCGGTCACGGACAGTGCGCCGTTGGGGCCGGGTTCCGGGGTCGGCGGGCGCGTACGGTCACCGGGGGCGTGCGACGCGCCCGGTCTGTGCTCCCATGCGCCCCCTCCCGGAGCCCCGTCCGACCTCCGCCCGGCATATGCCCCTGGCCAGGGCGAATACCGTAGCCGCCGTACGCCGGAGCGGTCGGCGAGCCCGGTCCGAACCCGGTCCAAACCCGCCCGCGCACACCGTCGCGCGGCACACCCGGACCCGCGTGCACCGCGGCGCGCGCCGCGACGCACTGTTCACATCGCCGCACGGCACACCTGTACCCGCGCGGCACGCCCGGACCCGTACGGCACGCCCGGACCCGCGCGGCACGCCCGGACCCGCACGCACCGCCACGCACACGACGGCGCACGGCTCACGCCGCCGCACCGCCCACCCCGCACCCGCTCACAGCGCCGCGCGCACCGCCGAGTCCACGTCCGGGTGGGCGAAGCGGAACCCCGCGTCCAGCAGTCGCCGCGGCACCACCCGGTGGCTGCCGACCACCTCGACCGCGAGCTCCCCGAGCACCACCTTGAGCACCGCCTCCGGCACCGGGAACGGGGTGGGTCGCCCGAGCGCCCGCCCGAGCGCCGCGGTCAGCCCGGCGTTGGTGACCGGGTCGGGCGCGGTGAGGTTGACGGCGCCGGAGAGGTCGTCCCGGTCGATCAGGAACCGCAGCGCGGCGACCTGGTCGGCCAGCGAGATGAAGCTCCAGTACTGCCGCCCGTTGCCGAGCCGTCCGCCCAGGCCCAGCTTGAACAGCGGGAACAGCCGTGCGCCGGCCCCGCCGGCCGCGGACAGCACCATCCCGGTGCGCGGGTGGACGACCCGGATCCCGGCCCGCTCGGCCGGCCGCGCGGCCGCCTCCCACTCCACGCAGACCTCGGCCAGGAAGTCCCGGCCGGCGGGGGAGTCCTCGTCGATCACCCGGTCGCCGGTCTGCCCGTACCAGCCGACCGCGGAGGCGCTGACCAGCACCCGGGGCGGCTCCTTGAGTTCGGCCAGAGCGACGGCCAGCGTCTCGGTGCCGAGCGCCCGGCTCTCCCGGATCTCCCGCTTGTAGGAGTCCGTCCAGCGGTGGTCGCCGACCCCGGCGCCGGCCAGGTGCACCACCGCCTCGACCCCGGCCAGCCCGTCCCGCTCGACCTGGCCGAGCAGCGGGTTCCAGCCGATCGCGGTACTGCCGTCGGGCTGCGGGCCCGTCCTGGAGCGGTGCCGGACCAGCCGGACCACCTCGTGGCCGTCCGCCAGCAGGGAGCGGACGAGGGCCGAACCGATCAATCCCGTGGAGCCTGTGACAGCGATGCGCATGCGCCCATCCTCGCAGTTTTCAATTCCCTGTCATGTTTGCGGGCGTCTCATTAGCATGACGCGCATGCACGAGGACGATCTGATCATCCGACCAGCTCAGCCCGAGGACGAGGGCGAACTCGCCGTCCTCAACCGCGCCGCCTGGTCCCCGCTGTCCGACGTCTCCCCGCAGCCGCCCGAGGAGGACGGCGTCTTCGACGAGCGGCACGCCCCGGAGCAGTTTCTGCTCGCCCTCCTGGACGGCCGCGTCGTCGGCTACATCCGCCAGGTCCCGGCGACCCCGCTGGCCAGCAACCGGCACGTCCGGCAGATCCAGGGCCTGGCCGTCGACGCCGAGGTCCGCGGCCGGGGCGTCGGCCGGAGTCTGGTCGAGGCCGCCTGCGCGGCGGCCCGGGCCGAGGGCGCGCGCAAGTTGACCCTGCGAGTGCTCGGTTGGAACGCCCCGGCCCGCAGGCTCTACGAGAGCTGCGGCTTCGTCGTCGAGGGCTCGCTGGCTGAGGAGTTCCTGATCGACGGGTCCTACGTGGACGACATCTGGATGGCCCGCCGCCTGGCGGACTGACCGGCCCGACCGACTCGGCTGCCCGACCGACCCGGCTCCCGGACAGGCCGTCGGCCCGACCGGGCCTTCGGCCGTACCCGCCACCGGACCTGACGGGTCGTCAGTCAAGACGAGTGGTGCAGAGTCGTGACCGACCCGCCCTGTCTGGACCAGCACCCCGCCGGGTACCGTACGGCCGTGAGCAACTCGACGCCTCCCGGGTGGTACCCGGTCCCCGGTGCGGACGGCACCCCCGGTCACGAGCGCTGGTGGGACGGCAACGCCTGGACCAGCGAGGTGCGCCCGCTCCAGGGCGGCGCCGGCCAGCTCGCCGAAGCCTCCACCCAGGGCTGGCAGCCCACGGCCCCGCAGCCCGGGTACGGCTACGGCGGCCCGCAGGACACCCCCGGCTACGGCTACCCGGGCGGCGCCCCCGCCCCGGCGTACGGCTACCCGGGCCAGGACGGCCACCCGGGCCAAGACGGCTACCCCGCCCAGGGCGCGGGCTACGGCTACCCGGCGCCGGGCTACCCGCCGCAGCAGCCGGCGCCCGGCCGCATGAAGCCCGGGGTGATCGTCGCCATCGCGGTCGGCGTGCTGGCCGTGGGCGGGATCATCGCCGGGATCGCGCTCAGCGGCGGCGGCTCCCCGAAGGCGGACCCGACCCCGAACCCGACGGTCACCGTCACCCAGAGCGTCGGCCCCGCCCCGAGCCCCAGTCCGACCGCGGGCACGCCCGCCCCGACGCCGACGGTGCCCGCGCCCAAGCCGGCGCCGGCCCTCAAGAGCACCGCCCCGGATCCCCAGCACGCGATCACCATCCCGGTGTTCGACGGCTGGGACGCGGCGACCGACTCCGCGCACTCGACGGTCTTCCTCGGCACCGGCCGCTACACCTGCGCGGACGGCAACTCCTGCATCCGCGGCCAGTTCTCGGTCGAGAAGGACACCGTCCAGGGCACCACCGCCAAGGCGGCCGCCGAGGCCGCGATGCCCACGTACGCCGGCCAGATCTTCACCGGGATCAGCTCGCACACCGACTCCGGCTCCGGCTACGCGACCGTCGCGGGGGTGTTCGGCTACGCCGTGCGCTGGCACATCCGCACCTCGGACGGCACCCAGGGCTACATACTGCTGGCCGCCGTCCCGGCCAAGGGCGGCGGCTTCGTGGTCTTCGAGGGCGGCGTGGACGACGACCCGAGCGCGCCGGACGCGTCCGTGCTGGACCAGATCCTCAAGGGCGTCAAGCAGGACGGCACGTCAGGCAGCGGCAGCACCACCTGACGTGGCCGGACCCGGTCAGTCCCCGTAGCGCTCCCAGAGCTTGGGAAACCGTTTCGCCATGACGTCCGGGTCGTCGAAGTCCAGCGCCGCGCCGGCCGGCCGCCCGGGCTGCCGCCCGCCGACCTCGGGCAGCGGCAGGCCGGTCAGCTGCTCGTACGCCTCGTCGGCGGCGTAGCCGAGGTCCTCGGCCTCGCCGTCCTCCTCCTCGTCGAACTCCGGCAACAGGTCCGCCAGGTCGTCCGGCTCGACCAGCGCGCCCTCGAAGACCTCCCGGCCCTGGCCGATCAGCCAGCAGCGGAAGTAGTCGAAGGTGTCGTCGGAGGCACCGTCCAGCAGTAGGTAGGCGGCGCCCCAGAGGTCGTTGCGGTAGGCCCGCTGGAACCGGGCCTCGAACAGCCGGGCGAAGTCGATGACGTCGTCCGGGGTCAGCTGGACCAGCCGTTCCACCAGGCGGTCGGCCTGCTCGTCCGGATCGCCCTCGGCGGCCTCCCAGGTCTCGTCGATCATCTGCCAGAAGTCGGTCTCGTCCATCACCGCTCAAGCATCCCCGTTAGCCAGCCCCCGCGCATGCCATGGCCCGGCGAAACGCTGGTGATGTTCGACGCAGACAGCGGCGGAGCCCTGTGCCGTCCGCGACAACGGCGGAGCCCCGCGTCGTCCGGGGACGACGCGGGGCTCCGGTGCAGCCGAATACGGCCGGAACGGCCGAAGTGCCTTACAGGCCGAGCTCGACCTCGAACTCGCCGGCCTCCAGGATCTCCTTGACCGCGACCAGGTAGCGGGCGGCGTCGGCGCCGTCCACCAGGCGGTGGTCGTAGGAGAGCGACAGGTAGGTCATGTCGCGGATGCCGATGGCGGTGCCGCCGTCGGCCTCGATGACCACCGGGCGCTTGACGGTGGCGCCGATGCCCAGGATGGCGACCTGGTTCGGCGGCACGATCACGGTGTCGAACAGCGCACCGCGCGAGCCGGTGTTGCTGATGGTGAAGGTCGCACCGGACAGCTCGTCCGGGGTGATCTTGCTGTCGCGGACCTTGGCGGCCAGCTCGGCGGTCTTCTTCGAGATGCCGGCGATGTTGAGGTCGCCCGCACCCTTGATGACCGGGGTCATCAGACCCTTCTCGGAGTCCACCGCGATACCGATGTTCTCGGTGTCGAAGTAGGTGACGGTGCCCTCGGCCTCGTTGATCCGGGCGTTGACGACCGCGTGGGTCTTCAGCGCCTGGGCGGCGGCCTTGACGAAGAACGGCATCGGGGACAGCTTGACGCCCTCGCGGGCGAGGAAGCCCTCCTTGGCCTTGCCGCGCAGCGACATGATCTTGGTGACGTCCACCTCGACCACGCTGGTCAGCTGGGCCTGCTCGTGCAGGGCCTTCAGCATATTGTCGCCGATGACCTTGCGCATGCGGGTCATCTTGACGGTCTGGCCGCGCAGGGCGGACGGCGCGGCGGCGGCCTTCGGCGCAGCGGCCGGAGCGGCGGCGACCGGGGCCGGAGCGGCCTTGGCGGCCTCCGCGGCGGCGATGACGTCCTGCTTGCGGATGCGGCCGCCGACGCCGGTGCCGGCGACGGCGTTCAGCGCGACGCCGTGCTCGGCGGCGAGCTTGCGCACCAGCGGGGTGACGTAGGCGTCACCGGCGTCGGCCACCGGGGCGGCCGGAGCGGCCGGAGCCGGGGCGGGAGCGGCCGGAGCCGGGGCGGGAGCGGCCACCGGGGCCGGGGCAGCGGCGACCGGGGCCGGGGCAGCGGCGACCGGGGCCGGGGCAGCAGCGACCGGAGCCGGAGCCGCCGGAGCCGGAGCGGCCGGGGCAACGGGGGCCGGAGCGGCCACCGGGGCCGGAGCGGCGGCGACGGCACCAGCGGCGCCGATCAGCGCGAGCTGGGCGCCGACCTCGGCGGTCTCGTCCTCGCCGACCAGGATCTTCACCACGACACCGGCGACCGGCGACGGGATCTCGGTGTCGACCTTGTCGGTGGAGACCTCGAGCAGCGGCTCGTCGACCTCGACCGTCTCACCCTCGGCCTTCAGCCAGCGGGTGACGGTGCCCTCGGTGACCGACTCGCCCAGCGCGGGCAGCAGGACCGGGGTGGCGTCGCCGGCCGGAGCGGCCGGGGCGGCGGCCGGAGCCGGCGCGGCGACCGGCGCGGGGGCGGCGGGCGCCTCCACGACCGGGGCCGGGGCGGCGACGGGCGCGGCCTCGACGGCCGGGGCGGCGGCCGGAACCGGGGCGCCGGAGCCGTCGTCGATGATCGCCAGCTCGGCGCCGACCTCGACGGTCTCGTCCTCGCCGACCTTGATCGAGGCCAGGATGCCGGAGGCCGGCGCCGGGATCTCGGTGTCGACCTTGTCGGTCGACACCTCGAGCAGCGGCTCGTCGACCTCGACACGCTCACCCTCGGCCTTCAGCCAACGGGTGACGGTGCCCTCGGAAACGCTCTCGCCCAGCGCGGGCAGTGTTACTGAGACCGCCATGGTTTCAGCGACTCCTATCAAGTCTTGCGTACTGGAAATGGGGGGTGGGGGCGTGATCAGTCGTGCGCGTGCAGCGGCTTGCCGGCCAGCGCCAGGTGCGCCTCGCCCAGGGCCTCGGACTGGGTCGGGTGCGCGTGGATGAGCTGCGCGACCTCGGCCGGCAGGGCCTCCCAGTTGTAGATCAGCTGAGCTTCGCCGACCTGCTCGCCCATGCGGGCGCCGACCATGTGGACGCCGACCACGGCGCCGTCCTTGACCTGGACGAGCTTGATCTCGCCGGCGGTCTTCAGGATCTTGCTCTTGCCGTTGCCGGCCAGGTTGTACTTGAGGGTGACGACCTTCTCCTTGCCGTACAGCTCGACGGCCTTGGCCTCGGAGATGCCGACGGAGGCCACCTCGGGGTTGGAGTAGGTCACGCGCGGGACGCCGTCGTAGTCGATCGGCACCGGCTTGAGGCCGGCCAGGCGCTCGGCGACCAGGATGCCCTCGGCGAAGCCGACGTGGGCCAGCTGCAGGGTCGGGGCGAGGTCGCCGACGGCCGAGATGGTGGGCACGTTGGTGCGCATGTACTCGTCGACCAGGACGTAGCCGCGGTCCATCGCGACGCCGTTCTCCTCGTAGCCGAGGCCGGCCGAGACCGGGCCGCGGCCGATGGCGACGAGCAGCAGGTCGGCGTCGATCTGCTTGCCGTTCTCGGTGGAGACGCGGACACCGGTCTCGGTGTACTCGACGCCGGAGAAGCGGGCCTTCAGCTCGAACTTGATGCCGCGCTTGCGGAACGCGCGCTCCAGCAGCTTGGAGGAGTTCTCGTCCTCCAGCGGGACGAGGTGCGGCAGCGCCTCGACGATGGTGACCTCGACGCCGAAGGACTTCCAGACCGAGGCGAACTCGACGCCGATCACGCCGCCGCCGAGGATGATCGCCGACTTCGGGATGCGGTCGAGCTTGAGGGCGTGGTCGGAGGAGATCACGCGGTTGCCGTCGATCTCCAGGCCCGGGATCGAGCGCGGCACCGAACCGGTGGCCAGGACGATGTGGCGGCCCTCTATGCGCTGGCCGTTGACGTCCACCGAGGTCTGCGAGGAGAGCTTGCCCTCGCCCTGGATGAAGGTGACCTTGCGGGAGGCGACCAGGCCCTGCAGGCCCTTGTACAGGCCGGCGATGACGTCGTCCTTGTACTTGTGGACGCCGTTGATGTCGATGCCCTGGAAGGTGGCCAGCACGCCGAACTCGGCGGCCTCCTTCGTCTCGTCCGCGATCTCGGCGGCGTGCAGCAGCGCCTTGGTCGGGATGCAGCCGCGGTGCAGGCAGGTGCCGCCCAGCTCACCCTTCTCGACCAGGGCGACGCTCAGGCCCAGCTGAGCGGCGCGGAGCGCCGCGGCGTAACCGCCGCTTCCGCCTCCGAGAATGACTACGTCGAAAACGGTGCTGGCGTCGTTCGCCACGTCACGTCCTCCATGCAATGGGGTGAGTCGCCGGGCCGGTCGCGGTCCGGTGGGTCGGAAGCCTTTGTGGGGCGCCCAGTCGTGCCGGAAATACATCTTCGCACTTGTTCGCGGTGGCTGATGTCCGGGTCCACCCCAGGGGTGTCCCGCAGAGTGGTCACCAGGGCGGGAACACCCCCGACGGAAGGGCATCATCGCAGCTCAACGCGGGGTTGACAGCCGCCGGATGGGCGTCGGGGCGGCCCCGTCGGGCTGGCTCTTCCGCAGTGTGGAACAAAGTTTCGCCCGCAGCGAACAGAGGTGCGGGGCGACGTCCCGGCCTACCCGCAGGTAACCGAACCGGTGCCGGAACGCCGACGGGGGCCCGGCGCACACGCGCCGGGCCCCCGTCGGGGAGGGTGCCTGATCAGGCCTTGCCGTTGGCCGCGGTCTGCTCGGCGTAACGGACCAGGGTGCGCACCGCGCTCGCGGTGCCGCCCTTCGGGGTGTAGCCGAACGGCGCGCTCTCGTGGAAGGCCGGGCCGGCGATGTCCAGGTGCGCCCAGTCGATGCCCTCGGCCACGAACTCCTTCAGGAACAGGCCGGCCACCAGGCCGCCGCCCATCCGCTCGCCCATGTTGGCCAGGTCGGCGATGGTCGACTCGGTCATGCCCTTGCGCAGCTCGGCCGGCAGCGGCATCGGCCAGGACTGTTCGCCCACCTCGCCCGCGACGGTGTGCAGGGTGTCGCGCAGCTCGTCGTTGTTGGACATCACACCGAAGGTGCGGTTGCCCAGGGCCAGCACCATGGCGCCGGTCAGGGTCGCCACGTCGACGATGACGTCCGGGTTCTCCTCGCCGGCGCGCACGATCGCGTCGGCCAGCACCAGGCGGCCCTCGGCGTCGGTGTTCAGCACCTCGACGGTCTTGCCGCCGTACATCCGCAGCACGTCACCCGGGCGGGTGGCGGTGCCGGACGGCATGTTCTCGGCCAGCGCCAGCCAGCCGGTCACGTTGACGGCCAGGCCCAGGCGCTTGGCGGCCACCACGGCGGCGAACACGGCGGCGGCGCCGGCCATGTCGCACTTCATGGTCTCGTTGTGGCCGGCCGGCTTCAGCGAGATGCCGCCCGAGTCGTAGGTGATGCCCTTGCCGACGAACGCCAGCGTGGCCTTCGCCTTCGGGTGGGTGTAGGCCACCTTCACCAGCCGCGGCGGGTTGGCCGAGCCGTTGCCGACGCCCAGCAGGCCGCCGAAGCCGCCCTTGGCCAGCGCCTTCTCGTCCAGCACCTCGACCTTGAGGCCGTGCTCCTTGCCGGCCGCCTGGGCGATCGCGGCGAAGCTCTTCGGGTTCAGGTCGTTCGGCGCGGTGTTGACCAGGTCACGGGCCCGGTTCATCTCCTCGCCGATCGCGGCGGCGCGCTCCACGGCGGCCTTGGCGTCCTTGCTGCCCTTGCGGGGGGCCAGCACGACCAGCTCGCCGACCGGCTCCTTGCCGTTGCCGTCGCCCTTGTACGTGCCGAAGGCGTACGCGCCGAGCAGGCCGCCCAGCGCGACCGCCTCGACCTCGTCCGCGGACTCGGTCGGCAGCGCCAGCGCGGCCTTCTTGGCGCCGGCCAGGGTGCGGGCGGCGACACCAGCGGCGCGGCGCAGCGCCTCCAGCTGGTAGCCGGCCTCGGCGGCCTCACCGAGGCCGACCGCGAGCACGAACGCGGCCTTCAGGCCGGCGGGGGAGGGCACCTTGACGGCCTCGCCCTCGGCGCCGGTCGCGCCCAGGGTGTTGAGGACCTCGGTCAGCTTGCCCTCGAACGCCTCGTTGACGGCCTCGGCGCCGGGGGCCAGCGCGATGCCCTTGGGGCCCTTGGCGACACCGACCACCAGGGCGTCCGCACGCAGCGAGGCGGCGGAGGAGGTGCTCACAGACAATGCAGTCACGTAATGCGTCCTGTTCTTTCGCGGTCCACGGCCGGTTGCGGCGAGGCTGCCGCACCGGCGCAGCCCGGCGTCGCAGGCCGGTCCGCCCGACGCGCCCCGGGTCCGGGCCCCCTGGCGCGCGCACCCGCGCGTCGCGGCCACGCACACCAGAGGCCCCGGCTCCTCGGTCGCGCCGGGCGGGCAGGACCTGCCACGGTGCAGGGCTGCGGTGCTCCCCGCATGGTAGTCCGCATGCTGGGATCACGCTCCGCCCGGTGTCAGCCGAGCAACGCCAGGGCGAACAGTGCGCCGGTCGCGGCGGTCTCCGCCATCGCGCCGAGCACGTCCCCGGTGATTCCGCCGAACCGCCGTACGCAGCGCCGCAGCAGCAGCTGGGCGCAGCCGACGCCGAGCACAACGGCGGCCGGGAGGCGAAGGAATGACGATCCGTCAAACGATCCGAATGCGGCCAGCGCGAGCGCCGCGGCGGCCGTCCCCGCGACCGCCCCGGCGGGCGGGACGGTGCCCGCCACCATCGCGCCGAGACCGCCCGGCCGGGCGGCCGGCACCGACCGCAGGCAGCCCCAGGCGAGCGCGCACCGCGCGGCCACCGCCGAGGCCAGCACCGCGAGCGCCCCGCGCGTCGTCGACTCCGCGAACTGCCCGGCCAGAGCGGCGATCTGGGCCAGCAGCACGAGCGCGAGGGTCAGGACGCCGAACGGCCCGATGTCGGACTGCTTCATGATGCGCAGCGCGTCCTCGGCCGGTTTCCCGCTGCCCAGGCCGTCGGCCACGTCCGCCAGGCCGTCCAGGTGCAGTCCCCGGGTGAGGGCGGCCAGCACCCCCGCCGCCGCCACCGCCCCGAGCAGTCCGCCCGCCCGCCACGCCACCAGCGCCCCGGCCCCGGCCGCCGCCGCCCCGAGCACCAGCCCCACCACCGGGGCCGCCGTCATCGCCCGCGCCGCCGCCGCCCGGTCCCACCGTTCCACCCGGACCCGCAGCACGGACAGCGTCCCGAACCCGAACCGGAGCCCCTCGGCCCAACTGGCGCCCTGCACGACGTGTTTCCCTTCAACCGGAAGCGCCCCGCCCGATGTGCCGGGGCGAGCCCCCGGCACCCCGGACGGGGCGCCCATGACCTTGCGTCTACAGCCTTCGCAGCAGGTCCGCCGCCGACGGCAGCTTCGGCTGCTCCTTCGGTGCCGACGGCACGTACGGCTGCGGCGCCTCGTCCGCGAGCGCGTCGCCCGCGGCCTGGAGCAGCGGCAGGGCCAGCAGCGCGCCGACGCCCTCGCCCATGGTGATCCCCTGGTCCTGCAGCGGCGTCAGGGTGAGCCGGTCGTACGCCTTCGCCTGGGCGGGCTCGCCGCTGGACTGCCCGGCCCGCCACCACTCCGGCGCCCGGAAGGCGATCCGCTGCGCGACCAGCGCGCAGGCCGCCGAGACGACGCCGTCCAGCACCACCGGCAGTCGTCGCACCGCGGCCTGCAGCAGGAAACCGGTGATCGCCGCGAAGTCGGCCCCGCCGGTGGCGCCGAGCAGCGCCAACTGGTCGCCGAGGACCGGCCGGGCCCGCCGCAGGGAGTCCCGGATGGTCGCGCACTTGACCATCCACACCCGGTCGTCGACGCCCGAGCCGCGCCCGGTGACGGCGGCCGCGTCCGTTCCGCACAGCGCGCCGACCAGGACGGCGGCGACGGTGGTCGAGCCGACGCCGAGGTCGCCGAGGAGCACCAGGTCGGTGCCGGCGTCGGCCTCCTCGTCGGCGACGGCCATGCCGGCCCGGAAGGCCCGTGCGGTCTCCTCGGGGGTGAGCGCGTCCTCGACGTCGATCCGGCCGGAGCCGCGCCGGATCCGGTGGGTGACCACCTCGTCCGGGAAGTCGGCGGGGTCGGTGTCCACCGCGACGTCGACCACCCGCACCTCGGCGCCGTAGCGCCGGGCCAGCCGGGCGATCGGTGCGGTGCCGTCCAGCACCGCGCGTACCCGTGCGGCGGTGCCGCCCTTGGCGGGCAGCCGGGACACCCCGAGCGCTGCCACGCCGTGGTCGGCGGCGAACAGCAACACCTTGGGGGCCGACACCGGCCGTACGGGGGAGCGCCCCTGCACGGACGAGAGCCAGCTGCCCAGCTCCTCCAGCTTGCCGAGCCCGCCGCGCGGCCGCTCGGCCTCCTGCCAGCGTTCCTCGGCGGCCCGTCGGGCGCTTTCGTCGGGGCGCTCGACGAGCGAGGAGAACGTATCGAGATCCACGGTCGTGTCCATCGTCCGGAAGGCTACACGCCGCGGATGTTCAGGCCGCGGCTGGCTTGACCGTCAGAACCTGCCCGGCCACCACCAGCAGCACACGTTCCGAGGCGTCCGCCACGGCCATGTTGAGCCGGCCCAGGGTGTCGCGGAAGCGCCGACCGGCCGGGGTCGCCGGGACGACGCCCATCCCGACCTCGTTGCTGACCGCGACGACCGTCCGCCCGGTGGCCGCCCAGGCCCGCGCCAGGGCCTCGCAGCGCCGCTGGACGGCGGCCTCACCGCCGTCCGCCCAGACCGCGTCGTCCCAGGCGCCGCACTCGTCCAGCACGGCGGTCAGCCACAGCGCCAGGCAGTCGATCAGCACCGGCGCCGGGTCGGCCGGGTCGGCCAGCACGGCCTCCAGGTCGCAGGTCTCGGCGGTGCGCCAGCTCGCCGGCCGCCGCTCGCGGTGCAGCGCGACCCGCTGGGCCCACTCGGTGTCGCCGTCCCGGGTGCCGCCGGTGGCGACGTACAGGACGTCCGGGCGGTCGGCGAGCAGCTGCTCGGCCCGGGTGGACTTGCCGGAGCGGGCGCCGCCGAGCAGCAGCGTGCGGGGGAGCGGGGGGTGGGTCGCCATGCGCCCATCCTGCCCGACCGGCCATCCGGACCGTCCGCCCAGGCATACGGAAGATCGGGCCGGGCAGGCTAAGGTGCGCAGCACACAGGCAGCGTCGTCGGTGGGAGGAGCCGGGCATGGTCTGGACGTGGCGGTACGAGAAGGCGGACGGCACCGTGGTGGCGCCGAACGGCGGCCAGGAGGAGTTCGCCGGCCAGGGGGACGCCGAGACCTGGATCGGGGAGTCCTGGAAGCAGCTCGCCGAGGACGGAGTCGACACGGCGGTCCTGCTGGACGACGACCGGGTGGTCTACTCGATGAGCCTGCACGAGGCGTAACCGCCGCCTCGGGGCCGCTACTTGGTGCCGATCACGTGCAGCAGCGCGGCGACCTGCCGGTACGGGTCGGTGCGGCCGGCCCGGTCCTCCGCCTCCAGCAGCTGGGCCAGCTGCCGCCCGTCCACCGGCGGGGTCGCGTCGTCGGGCGCGTTGTCGGTGAAGATCCGCACGCCGTACCAGTGCTTCAGCGGCACCGACACCTCGGTGAGCGTGACGCAGAGGTCGGCGAGGCGGTCGGCGCGGGCGGCCAGGCCGAGTCGGTTGTAGTACCGGTCGCTCTCGAAGGCGTGCAGGGCGGCCCGCCAGTCCCCGGCGGCGGCGGGCCGCAGGGCGAGCGCGTCACGGTTGCGGACCAGCAGCGAGAGCAGCCCGCCGGGTGCCAGCAGCCGGGCCAGCGAGGCGATCATCGGGTCCGGGTCGGGCAGGTACATCAGCACGCCGTGGCAGAGCACCACGTCGAAGCTGCGCGGGCCGAACCAGCGCCCGCACTGGTGCGCGTCGCCGCTGAGCAGCTGCATCCGGCCGCGGACCTCCGGCGGCTCCTCGGCGAGCGCCCCCTGGGCGACGCCGAGCGCGACCGGGTCGGAGTCGATGCCGGTGACGTAGTGGCCGGCCCGGGCCAGGCGCAGCGCCTGGGTGCCCTGGCCGCAGCCGATGTCGAGGACACGCTGCGCGGTGCGGCCGGCCAGCTGCTCGGCGAGCTGCCGGGAGACCAGCTCCTGGCGGACGAAGTTGCGCAGTCCGCCGAGCCGGTCCAGCCAGGCACCGGTGCCGCCGGCGAAGGAGCCGCTGCGCGAGGGCAGCCGGCGCTCCTGGCCGATCCGGTCGTGGCCGCCGTCCCCCTGCCCCGGCAGCGCGTACAGGCCGGGCCCCTCCCAGGACGGCGGGGCCCAGCCGGAGTCCACCGGTTCGGCGGTCAGGGCTTCTCCCCGCGCCGCACCTGCGGCTTGGGCAGTCGCAGCCGGCGCATCTGCAGGATGCGCATCAGGCCGTAGGCGACCGTGCCGCGGGTGTTCTGGCCGGCGAAGCGCTCGGCGAGCTGCTTGCGCAGACCGAAGCCGAGGCGGACGAAGTCCAGGATCACCAGCACGAAGAAGAGCAGGAACAGCAGCGTGGACAGCAGCTGGATGGCCGGCACCTTGATGATGCTCAGCACCAGGATGACCACGGCGGCCGGCAGGAAGAACTCGGCGAGCGACCAGCGGGAGTCCATGTAGTCGCGGGCGAACTTGCGCACCGGGCCCTTGTCACGGACCGGCAGGTGGCGCTCGTCGCCCTCCAGCAGCGCGGTGCGCTGCTTCTCGCGCTCGGAGCGCATCCGCTCGCGGGCCTGGCGGGCGGCCTCCTTGCGGTCCTTGGGCACCGTCACCCGGTTGCGCCGGTTGGTCTCGGCCTCACTGCGCTTGGGCGTTGGCCGGCCCTTCTTGGCCTGGGGGTGGCGCTGGGTCGTCTCGTCCTGCTTCTCCAGCACGGTGGCGGAGGCGGCGGCATCATCTGAACGGCGTCGGAACACACCACCAGCGTACGGGGTGCGGGTCGACTTCTCGGGGTCGCCCGGGACCCAAACGCATATCGATCCGGGAGGTCGGCGTCCGATGGGGTCTCCCGGGCTCTTCCCGTAGGGGATCAATCGGATGGACTATGGGGGGGATGAGAGGCGGATCCACCCGGGGGATGAGGAACTGCCGCTCGTCGCTGTAGCAGTCTTGTAGCAGGCAGGTGCACTGCGGCGACGGGCTCGCTGCACATACACTCGTCGTGTCTGGTAACGAGATAGAGACCGCAGGCCGGAGAAGGGGGCACCCGAGGCCCATGAGCGACGGAATCATGAAGCGTATGGGGCTGATCTTCCGCTCCAAGGCGAACAAAGCCTTGGATCGGGCGGAGGATCCCCGAGAGACGCTCGACTACTCCTACCAGAAGCAGCTCGAACTGCTGCAGAAGGTACGGCGTGGCGTCGCGGACGTCGCGACCTCGCGCAAGCGCCTGGAACTCCAGCTGACCCAGCTCCAGCAGCAGTCGGCGAAGTACGAGGACCAGGGCCGCAAGGCGCTGTCCCTGGGCCGTGAGGACCTCGCGCGCGAGGCGCTGACCCGCCGGGCCAACATGCAATCCCAGATCACCGACCTGGAGACGCAGTACCAGGCCCTGCAGGGCGAGGAGGAGAAGCTCACGCTCGCCTCCCAGCGACTGCAGGCGAAGGTGGACGCCTTCCGGACCAAGAAGGAGACCATCAAGGCCACCTACACGGCCGCTCAGGCGCAGACCCGCATCGCCGAGTCCTTCTCCGGCATCTCGGAGGAGATGGGCGACGTCGGCCTGGCCATCCAGCGGGCCGAGGACAAGACGGCCCAGATGCAGGCCCGGGCCGGCGCGATCGACGAGCTGCTGGCTTCCGGCGCGCTCGACGACGCGAGCGGTCTCGGCCGCAAGGACGACATCGAGGCCGAGCTGGAGCGGGTGGCCGGCGGTACCGACGTCGAGCTGGAGCTGGCCCGGATGAAGGCCGAGCTGTCGGGCCCGTCCGCCGGTCCGGCCGCGATCGAGCAGGGCAAGCCGCAGCAGCCGGAGGCCCACCCGCAGCAGGACACCCCGCGCATCAACTACAACAAGTGATCTGAGCTCCACCCCACGGAACCAGGAGACGCACGGCATGATCATGAGGGTCATGGGTGAGGGGCAGTTCGAGGTCGGCGAAAGCCACCTGAACCTGCTCAACGAGCTCGATGCCGAGCTCGTCACCGCAGTGGAGTCGGGGGACGAGGAGCGCTTCCGTCGGGCCTACGGCAAGCTGCTGGACGCGGTGAAGCAGTTCGGCACCCCGGTGCCGCTGGATTCGCTGGAGCCGTCCGAGCTGATCCTGCCGAGCTCCGAGGCGACGATCGAAGAGGTCCGCGAGCTGTTGATGGCCGATGGCGAGGGTGTGATCCCGGGCTACCCCGAGTAGCCGCCGCGGTCGGTGCCAGACGAAAGGGCGGGCCCCCTCCCACCGGAGGGGGCCCGCCCTTTCGTCGTGTCCCGGGATCCGGGTCGGACTACGGCAGGGCCAGCATCCGGTCCAGCGCGGCCTTGGCGTACTTCTCGGTCTCCGGGTCGACGGTGATCACGTTCGGCACCCGGCCCTCGACCAGCGACTCCAGCGCCCAGACGAGGTGCGGCAGGTCGATCCGGTTCATGGTGGAGCAGAAGCAGACCGCCCGGTCCAGGAAGACGATCTCCTTGTCCGGGTGGGCCTTGGCGAGGCGGCGGACCAGGTTCAGCTCGGTGCCGATGGCCCACTTGGAGCCGGGCTCGGCGGCGTCCAGCGCCTTGATGATGTACTCGGTCGAGCCCACCATGTCGGCGGCCGAGACGACCTCGTGCTTGCACTCGGGGTGCACCAGCACGGTGACGCCGGGGATCCGCTCGCGCACGTCGTTCACCGAGTCCAGGCTGAACCGGCCGTGCACCGAGCAGTGGCCGCGCCACAGGATCATCTTGGCGTCCCGCAGCTGCTCGGCGGTCAGGCCGCCGTTCGGCTTGTGCGGGTTGTACAGGACGCAGTCGTCCAGCGAGAGGCCCATGTCGCGCACCGCGGTGTTGCGGCCGAGGTGCTGGTCGGGCAGGAAGAGGACCTTCTGGCCCTGCTCGAACGCCCACTCCAGGGCGCGCTTGGCGTTGGAGGAGGTGCAGATGGTGCCGCCGTGCTTGCCGGTGAAGGCCTTGATGTCGGCGGAGGAGTTCATGTACGAGACCGGGACGGTCACGTCGGCTATGCCGGCGTCGGTCAGCACGTCCCAGCACTCGGCGACCTGCTCGGCGGTGGCCATGTCGGCCATCGAGCAGCCGGCCGCGAGGTCGGGGAGGACGACCTGCTGGGCGTCGCCGGTGAGGATGTCGGCGGACTCGGCCATGAAGTGCACGCCGCAGAAGACGATGTACTCGGCCTCCGGGCGGGCCGCCGCGTCGCGCGCGAGCTTGAAGGAGTCGCCGGTGACGTCGGCGAACTCGATCACCTCGTCGCGCTGGTAGTGGTGCCCGAGGATGAAGACGCGGTCGCCGAGCGCGGCCTTGGCCGCCCGGGCTCGCTCGACGAGGTTCGGGTCGGAGGCCGGGGGGAGGTCACCGGGGCATTCGACGCCGCGCTCGCTGTTCGGGTCGGCCTCGCGGCCGAGCAGCAGCAGAGCGAGCGGCGTCGGAGTGGGGTCGACGCCGTAGGTCTCGGTGATGGTGGTGGTCACGGGCGGGTGCCCTTCTGTGCGGCCGATCAAGCGGTGAAGCCTTTTCGTCTATCTGACGCTATCTATGATAACCGGTTAGCGTCAGAGTGACGATGGCCATCCTGTCGATGTGACGAGAACCGCTCGCCGAATCGGATGCTTCCGGGCGTGGCCGAATCGATATCCGGCCGGGCCCGGGTGCGGCCGGGGCCGTGGCGGCGCGTCCGGGTCCGGCCGGGCGCCGGGCCCGCGTCGACCGGCAGTGGACCGGAAACGGACCCGCGGCGGTCATCTGCCAGCGGTGAACTCGCTGCTGACATCCGCCAGAATGGTTGGCGAACCGTTTCGGCAGTGGCCGCACCCCCCTCCGGCCGAGGCCGCCGCCGACCCGTACGACCCGTGGAGCCCCGCACCGATGACCAGCAGCCGAGCGCACGAGGTGGTCGGGGCCGACCTGGACGAGACCGACCGGCTCCTGCTCGCCCGGCTCGGCAGCGACGGCCGCGCCTCGTACGCCGAGATCGGCGTGCAGGTGAACCTCTCCGCCACCGCCGTGCGTCGCCGGATCGACCGGCTGCGGGCCCGCGGCGTGGTGCGCGGCTTCACCGTGGTGCTCGACCCGTCGGTGCTCGGCTGGCAGACCGAGGCCTTCGTCGAGGTCTACTGCCGCGAGCGGACCGCCCCCGAGGAGATCCTCGCCAGCCTGCGCCAGTTCCCCGAGGTGGTCGCCGCCTGGACGGTCACCGGCGACCCGGACGCCCTGGTCCACCTGCGCGCCGCCGACATGCGCCACCTGGAGGCCGTCATCGAGCGCATCCGGCGCGAGCCCGGCGTCCAGCGCAGCCGCTCCTCGGTCGTCCTCTCCCAGCTCATCGGCTGACCCGTTCGGCCCCCTTTCACGGGTGCGCAGGAATCCTGCGCGGACCGGGTCGAAGACGCCCGAAACCTGCCTGACCAGCCGCGTTCCGACGCGCGGCGGACCCCTCCCGCTGCCTACGCTGATCACGTCCGGTCGACGCGGTGAACCGTCCCGCCGACCAGGCATCCCCCGACACCCCACAGCCGAGAGGGACAGCCGTGTCCGCAGCCCCCGACCGCATGCACCGGCCCGACAACGAACTGGTCGACCTGGTATTCGACTACATGCGGGAGCGGCTGCAGTACGACCCCGTCCCGCTCGACCACCCCGGTGACGGCGAGCACCTGCGCGCCCAGCTGGCCGGCCTGCTGAACCCGGACGGCAACAGCCCCGTCGACGTGCTCAAGCTCTACGACCACGAGCTGTCCCGCGCGGTGATCTCCGCCGACAGCCCGCGCTACCTGTCGTTCATCCCGTGCGCCCCGACCAAGGCCGCGCTGCTCTTCGACATGGTGGTCTCCTGCGCGTCCCTGCAGGGCATCTCCTGGCTGGAGGCGGCCGGCGCGATCGCCGCCGAGAACCAGGTGCTGCGGCTGATCGCCGACCGCGCCGGCCTGCCCGCCTCGGCCGGCGGCACCTTCGTCTCCGGCGGCTCCGCGGGCAACCTCTCCGCCCTCGTCGTCGCCCGCGACACCGCCCGCCGCAGGCTGGGCGTCGGCCCGGAGGCGCGGCTGCGCATAGCCGTCGCCGACCAGGTCCACTCCTCGGTCAAGAACACCTTCAACATCATCGGCGTCGAGGCCTTCACGGTCCCCACCGTGAACCGGCAGTTCACCGGCGAGGCGCTGCGCGCCGCGCTGGCCGCCGACCCCCACCCGGAGACCGTCATCGCGGTGGTGGGCACGGCCGGGACGACCAACGAGGGCATCATCGACGACCTCCAGGGCCTGGCCGAGGTCGCCCGCGAGCGCGACCTGTGGTTCCACGTCGACGGCGCCTACGGTGGCGCGGGCCTGTTCGCCCCCTCGGTGCGCGAGCGCTACAACGGCATCGAGCACGCCGACTCCTTCGTCGTCGACCCGCACAAGTGGCTGTTCGCCCCCTTCGACTGCGCCGCGCTGCTCTACCGCAACCCGCAGCTCGCCCGCGCCGTGCACACCCAGGACGCCTCCTACCTCGACGTCCTGCACACCGAGGGCGACGAGTGGAACCCCACCGACTACGCCTACCACCTCACCCGCCGCGCCCGCGGCCTGCCGCTCTGGTTCTCCCTCGCCGTCCACGGCACCCAGGCGTACACCGACGCCATCGAGGCCGGCCTCAAGCTGGCCCAGGACACCGCCCGGCTCATCCGCGACGCCGACCACCTGGAGCTGCTGCTCGACCCGCAGCTCTCGGCCGTCTGCTTCAAGCGCAAGGGCTGGACCGGCGAGGACTACTACCGCTGGTCGAAGCAGCTGCTCGCGGACCAGATCGGCTTCGTCACCCCCACCGGCTGGGACGGCGAGACGGTCGCCCGCTTCGCCTTCCTGCACCCGGGCACGACGATGGAGATGGTCCGGGAGATCCTGGACACCATGGCCTGAGCCGACGCTCCTGCGCAGGACCCCCGCCGGGCACCACGGCGGGGGTCCCGGCGTTCACCGGCCGCACGGCCCACCGGCCGACCGCCTACAGGAAGGCGCCGCTCGGCAGGTACGGCGCCGGCGGCCGCATCCCGCGCAGCCCGACGAAGCCCCCGCTGCGCGGGGTCAGCCCCACCTCCAGGCCGACGTCCAGCGCCCACTCCTGCTCGGCGGTCAGGAACTCCACCCGCGCCTCGACCCCGTCCGGCACCCGGGCCAGCGCCTCGCGCAGCAGCCGGGCGGCGATCCGCTTGGTGGTGGCCGCCAGCAGCTTGACCTCCCCGCCGTCCCGGTAGCAGTAGCCGCTGCCGGCCAGCGCGTCGGCGATCAGCAACTCCTCGAAGTGGCCCAGCATCAGCTCGTGGTCCGGGCCGTGCGCGGAGCCGCGCAGCCGCCGGTCCACCGAGTCCAGCAGGTGCCGGTGGGTGGCGCTGCCCCGGTGCACCGGGATGTCCCCGGGATCGAGCAGCCCGGCCCGGTCCACCCGCCCGGTCAGCCGCATCGCCGGGTGCAGGGTGAACCCGGCCAGCCGGTAGCGGCGGGCCGCCGCCGGGGAGGCCGACACACAGACCATCCCGCGCAGGCAGCCCCGTGAATGCGCTGCCGCCCGTTCCAGCAGCAGCCGCCCGACGCCCTTGCCCTGCGCCTGCGGCCGGACCGCGAACAGCGAGGGCGTCCACAGGCCCTCCCGGCGCATCGACAGCACCGCACCGACCGGTTCCCCGTCGCTCTCCGCGAGCCAGCAGCCCGCCGGGTCGGTGCGCGCCAGGTGTCTGACCCGGGCCGGCTGCAGCGGGGTCGGCACGGCGGCCGGCCCGGGGCGGGCCGGGTCGGCGGACGCGGCGAGGGAGAGCTCCTGGACGGCCTCCGCGTCGGCGGCGGTGTCCCTGACCTGGCGCAGGATCATGGCCACCATCCTGGCGTCCGCCGACCCGGCCCGGGGCCGGTTCCCCCGGATTCCGCGGCTCGGGCGGTGACCCGTCCTCCCGGGTTGTGCGAGCATGGGGAGCGTAGGGGACGCGGGTGGCACACCCGGCCCACGGAAATTCCGCCGTCGACAGGCCGACGAAACAACCTCCGTCCGGGAAATGAATCCGGACGGCCGGTGGTTGGCACTGACGGCAGACCGTCGCCAAGACCGGGAGAAAGCAGATGACCGTCCAGGACGAGACCACTGTCGAAAGTGGCATCCTCCTTACCGATGCCGCCGCGGCCAAGGTCAAGGGCCTGCTGGAGCAGGAAGGCCGTGACGATCTCGCGCTCCGCGTGGCCGTCCAGCCCGGTGGCTGCTCCGGCCTGCGTTACCAGCTGTTCTTCGACGAGCGCTCGCTCGACGGCGACGTGATCAAGGACTTCAA
Organism: Kitasatospora sp. NPDC087861; assembly: GCF_044742585.1. NCBI lineage: Bacteria > Bacillati > Actinomycetota > Actinomycetes > Kitasatosporales > Streptomycetaceae > Kitasatospora > Kitasatospora sp. NPDC087861. Next base: position 197,556 of record NZ_JBIUUS010000014.1, on the reverse strand, counting down.
CGGTGTCAAGGTCGTCACCGACCGGATGAGCGCCCCGTACCTGGGCGGCGCCACCGTCGACTTCGTCGACACCATCGAGAAGCAGGGCTTCACGATCGACAACCCGAACGCCACCGGCTCCTGCGCCTGCGGCGACTCGTTCAGCTAAGCGGTACCGCTCAGTCGGGCCGCACCGCGAAGGCGGCCCCGGGGATCTCCCCGGGGCCGCCTTCGCGTTTCACCGTGCCCCGCCCTCGGGCTTGTCTGACAATTCCCGCCGCGCGCTGATGCGACGCGAATTGTCAGACAAGCCCTACTGCCCGGCGACGTCCGGCGTGACCGGGTCCGGGCCCATGTGCGGGTCGGCCTCCAGCGGCACGTTCTGGCCGCTCGACTGGTCGGTCACCGTCCGCCCCGTCAGCGGCGAGCGCAGATCGGCGGACACCGTCTGCCGCTTGGCCAGCGCGTTGCAGACCTGCCCGGGCGGCATCGGCGCCGCGACCACGATCCGCACGTCCACCCGGCCGGGGTGCGACTCGTCCGCCTTCAGCGCGTACTGCTGGCAGACCCCGCCGAAGAAGTAGACGGTCAGCCGGTTGCTGCCGTCCACCCGGTAGGAGACCGCCGGCCGCGCCCCCGTCCCGGCCGGGTCGGGCTCGCCGACCGCGATCCCCGGGGGAGTGCCCGGCGAGGTGGTCGCCGACGGCTGCGCCGGGGCCGGCGCGGCCGAGCCGGGGGAGGAGCCGGTCGACGGGCTCGCCGCCGGTGCGGACGCCGGGTCCGAGGGCGGGGTGGCGGAGTCCGCCGGGGCCTGCGGGGACGCCGTCGGGCCGGCCGAGGTCGTGGTCGAGGCCGCGCCGGCCGCCGCCGAGTCCGAGGAGGTCTTGCCGTCCCCGTTGCACCCGGCCACCGTGACCGCCGCCGCCAGCACCAGACCCGCCAGGGCCGTCACCCGCCGACCGCGCCGGGGCATCGTCTCCAGATCCATCTGTACATCCTCCCGAGGGCTCAGCGGCGCCGCCCGCTCGGCCGCTCCGCGCGGATGTGACGTGACCCGGACGGATCCGGTTCCACCCAGCCCCCGACCCTGCCCCGTGGCCGGGCCGGGCGCCGGGTCAGTTGCCGTACTCGGCCATCCCGGCCACCAGCCGCTGCGCACGGGACGGCACCCGGAACCCCTCCCGGGCGGGCGCGGTCGGCTCCGGGCCGGACGCCAGCAGTGGCCAGAAACGGCGCAGTCGCCGGGACGAACTCACCAGCGCGTCGAGGGTTTCGCCGTCCGCCCCGTCCCGGAGGGCGGTCAGCGGGGGGTGGTTGGGCATCATCGGGCATCGCTCCGATCCAGGGCCGTGGCCGCACTGCCACGGTCGACGACGGGGCCCGGACCTGGTCAGGCAGGGGCCCTACTGCCGACCCTAGGCCGGGGCTCGGCCCGCCCACCAGTGCTACCCGGAGGTAGTACACGTTCGACGGCGGCGGGTGCCACCACCGCCCGCAGAGATGGCCGATTGCGGCGGTCTTGCTGCCGCCCGCCCAGGGCCCGGTACCGTGAGTGGGTTCACCCGTGCATGCCCGCTGGCCCTGTAGCCATCTTGAGGAGACCTTCCGTGCGTATCGCCGTCGCCGGCTCGATCGCCACCGACCACCTGATGACGTTCCCCGGTCGGTTCGCCGACCAGCTCGTCGCCGAGCAGCTGCACACCGTGTCGCTGTCCTTCCTGGTCGACACCCTGGACATCCGCCGCGGCGGGGTCGCGCCGAACATCGCGTTCGGCATGGGCGTGCTCGGACTCCGCCCGATCCTGGTCGGCGCGGCCGGCGCGGACTTCGCCGAGTACCGCAGCTGGCTGGAGCGCAACAACGTGGACTGCACCTCCGTCCACATCTCCGAGACCCGGCACACGGCCCGCTTCATGTGCACCACGGACGAGGACCACAACCAGATCGCCTCGTTCTACACCGGTGCCATGGCGGAGGCCCGCAACATCGAGCTCAAGCCGATCGCCGACCGCGTCGGCGGCCTCGACCTCGTCCTGATCGGCGCCGACGACCCGCAGGGCATGGTCCGGCACACCCAGGAGTGCCGCACCCGCGGCTACGCCTTCGCCGCCGACCCCTCCCAGCAGCTGGCCCGCCTGGAGGGCGACGACATCCGGGAGATCGTCGACGGCGCCGCGTACCTCTTCACCAACGAGTACGAGGCCGCGCTGATCGAGAGCAAGACCGGCTGGGGCGCCGAGGAGCTCCTCACCCGGGTCGGCACCCGGATCACCACCCTGGGCAGCAAGGGCGTGCGGATCGAGCGCAAGGGCGAGGCGCCGATCCTGGTCGGCTGCGCCGCCGAGGAGGCGAAGGTCGACCCGACCGGCGTCGGCGACGCCTTCCGGGCCGGCTTCCTGGTCGGCCTGTCCTGGCAGCTGGACCTGGAGCGCTCCGCCCAGCTCGGCTGCATGCTCGCCACCCTGGTGATCGAGACCGTCGGCACCCAGGAGTACGAGCTGCGCCCGTCCGCCTTCCTGAAGCGCTTCGAGGACGCCTACGGCGCCGAGGCCGCCGCGGACGTCCGCGCGCACCTGGTCAAGTAGTCCGCCGGACGACCAGGTAGGCCGTGCCCCGGTCGCCGCCGTAGTCGGCGGCCGGGGCCTCGCCCGCGTACTCCTGCCCGCGCATCTCGCACCAGGCCGGGATGTCCAACCGGGCCGCCTCGTCGTCCGACAGCACGGCGACCGTACCGCCCTCCGGCACCTCGCCGATCCGCTTCGCCAGCTCGATCACCGGCAGCGGACACCGCTTGCCCAGGGCGTCGATGACGAGGGTCCGCGTCCGCACCCGCGGCGCCGGCAGGTCCAGCCCGAGCGGCGCCCGCACGCCCGCGACCAGCTCCGGCAGCACGGTGAGGAAGCGCTCGACGTCCGCCTCGGCCGTCCCGGCGGGCAGCGAGACCCGGACGTTCCCCTCCGTGAGCACCCCCATCGCGGCCAGCACATGGCTCGGCGTCAGGGTGGAGGAGGTGCAGGAGGAGCCGGAGGAGACCGCGAAGCCCGCCCGGTCCAGCTCGGTGAGCAGCACCTCGCCGTCCACGTACAGGCAGGAGAAGGTGACGATGTGCGGCAGCCGCCGCACCGGGTCGCCGACCACCTCGACCTCGGGCACCAGCTGCGGCACCCGGGCCCGGATCCGCTCCACCAGCGCGTGCAGCCGGGCGTTCTCCCGCTCGGCCTCGGCCCGGACGGCCCGCAGCGAGGCGGCCGCGGCCACGATGGCCGGGACGTTGACGTAGCCGGGCACCCGTCCGCCCTCGCGTTCGTCGGCCGGCAGCGGCGAGACGTACCGGACGCCCTTGCGCACCGCCAGCACCCCGACCCCGGGCGGCCCGCCCCACTTGTGCGCGCTGGCGGTCAGCAGCGACCAGCCGGCCGGGACGTCCACCCGCCCGACGCTCTGCGCCGCGTCGACCAGCAGCGGGACGCCGGCCTCGCGGCAGTGCCCGGCGACCTCGCCGACCGGCTGGACCGTCCCCACCTCGTGGTTGGCGCTCTGCAGGACGGCCAGTGCGGTGTCCGCGCGCAGCAGCGCGGCGAAGGCCTCCGGGTCGACCCGTCCGGCGCGGTCCACCGGCGCCACCGAGACGGTGCCGCCGCCGACCTCGTGCCCTTCGGCGACGTGCAGCACGCTGGAGTGCTCCACCGCGGAGTGCACCAGGTGCCCGCCGCGCCGCCGGTGGCCGGTCAGCGCGCCCTGCATGCCGAGCTGTACCGCCTGCGTCCCGCTCGCGGTGAAGGCGATCTCGTCGGCCCGGGCGCCCAGGGCCTCGGCCACCGTCTCGCGGGCGGCGTCCAGCAGCATCCGGGCCTGCCGGCCGGAGCGGTACAGCCGGGCCGGGTCGGCCCAGCCCTCGTCCAGGGCGGCGATCAGTGCCTGCCGTGCGACGGGGTGCAGAGGGGCCGTCGAAGCCGCGTCGAAGTACACGGTCACATTTAACGGCACACCGGGAGGCCTTCCGGTCCGATGACGTCGCTTACCGGCCGTCAGTCGATCACCCCGAATGTCCGCTTCGTCCTCGTCCGACGGACCGTCACCCGCGTTGTTCGACGTCATCCCCCGATCGGGCGTAAGGACCTCGAATGCCTACGATGACCTGCGACGCAGCCCCTGCCGGGCCTGATCGGGCGACCGGGCGGCGCGTTACCGGGGGCTGCCCGTCAGGAGCGCATAAGGCTGGAGTAGGGTTTGGCCCGCATAAGCATTCAAACCGTGCCCGTGGACGGGTCGCCGGGGAGGCTCACAATCCTCCGCGGGGCGACGCGAAGGCGGGCGAGACTTCGGGAAGGCGCTACGTGAGTCCCAACGGCTCCGACCGCTCGCCGCGGCGCACGATGCGGCGGAAGCTGCCTCAGGCGCTGGCACTGGGCCTCGTCATCGCGACCGCCACCGGCTGCTCGGCCAACGACCTGCCCAGGCTTGGCCTCCCGAGCCCCGTCACCAAGGAAGGGCCGATGGTCCTCCAGATGTGGCAGGGTTCCTGGATCGCGGCGCTGGTGGTCGGCGTACTGATGTGGGGTCTGATCATCTGGAGCGTGATCTTCCACCGGCGCAGCCGCACCGGTGTGGAGGTCCCTCCGCAGACCCGGTACAACGTGCCCATCGAGGCGCTCTACACCGCGGTCCCCATCATCATCGTGTCGGTGCTCTTCTACTTCGTCGCCCGCGACGAGTCGAAGCTGATCGCCGTCTCCGAGAAGCCGCAGCACACGGTCAACGTGGTCGGCTTCCAGTGGAGCTGGGCGTTCAACTACGAGAACACCGAGAACCCCGACCCGGCCAACAAGGACGCCGCGTACGACGTCGGTACGCCCAAGGACGCTCCGACGCTCTGGCTGCCGGTCAACGAGACGGTTCAGTTCCGTCTGACCTCGCGTGACGTCATCCACGACTTCTGGCCCGTCAACTTCATGATGAAGATGGACGTCGTGCCGGGCGTGGTGAACAAGTTCGAGGTCACCCCCACCGTCAAGGGCGAGTACATGGGCAAGTGTGCGGAGCTCTGTGGCGTCGACCACTCGCGCATGCTGTTCAACGTCAAGGTCGTCGACCGCGCCGACTACGACAAGCACCTGGCGGACCTCCGGGCCAAGGGCCAGACCGGCGCGGTGCCCTCCGGCATCACGACCATGGGAAGTGAAGAGAAGTGACCATCCTCAACGAGCCCGCCGCGGCCGGCGGGGGCGCCGGGGCCGTCACGGTCGGGGCGCAGCGGACCCGCAAGCCGGGTTCGACCATCATCAAGTGGCTGACCACCACCGACCACAAGACGATCGGCACCCTGTACCTGGGCACGTCGTTCGCCTTCTTCCTGATCGGTGGCATCCTCGCCCTGGTCATGCGCGCCGAGCTGGCTCGTCCCGGGACCCAGATCCTGTCGAACGAGCAGTTCAACCAGGCGTTCACGATGCACGGCACGATCATGCTGCTGATGTTCGCGACGCCGCTGTTCGCCGGCTTCGCGAACTGGATCATGCCGCTGCAGATCGGCGCCCCGGATGTGGCGTTCCCGCGTCTGAACATGTTCGCGTACTGGCTGTACCTCTTCGGCTCGACCATCGCGGTGGCGGGCTTCCTCACCCCGAACGGTGCCGCCAACTTCGGCTGGTTCGCCTACTCCCCGCTGTCGGACGCGGTCCGCTCGCCGGGCGTCGGCGCCGACATGTGGATCATGGGTCTGGCCTTCTCCGGCTTCGGCACGATCCTCGGTGCGGTCAACTTCATCACCACGATCATCTGCATGCGCGCCCCCGGCATGACGATGTTCCGGATGTCGATCTTCGTCTGGAACGTCCTGCTGACCGCCGTGCTGGTCCTGCTGGCCTTCCCGGTCCTGGCCGCCGCGCTGTTCGCCCTGGAGGCGGACCGTAAATTCGGGGCCCACGTATTCGATCCCGCCAACGGCGGGGCGATGTTGTGGCAACACCTCTTCTGGTTCTTCGGCCACCCCGAGGTGTACATCATCGCGCTGCCGTTCTTCGGCATCGTCTCGGAGATCATCCCGGTCTTCAGCCGCAAGCCGATGTTCGGCTACTCCGGTCTGATCGCGGCCACCATCGCGATCGCCGGTCTGTCCGTGACGGTGTGGGCGCACCACATGTACGTCACCGGCCAGGTGCTGCTGCCGTTCTTCTCCTTCATGACCTTCCTGATCGCGGTCCCGACCGGTGTGAAGTTCTTCAACTGGGTCGGCACCATGTGGAAGGGCTCGCTGAGCTTCGAGACGCCGATGCTCTGGACGGTCGGCTTCCTGGTCACCTTCCTGTTCGGTGGTCTGACCGGTGTTCTGCTGGCCTCCCCGCCGATCGACTTCCACGTCTCGGACTCGTACTTCGTCGTCGCCCACTTCCACTACGTGGTCTTCGGCACCGTCGTCTTCGCGATGTTCGCCGGCTTCCACTTCTGGTGGCCGAAGATGACCGGCAAGATGCTGGACGAGCGCCTCGGCAAGATCACCTTCTGGACGCTGTTCTTCGGCTTCCACACCACCTTCCTGGTCCAGCACTGGCTCGGTGCGGAGGGCATGCCCCGCCGCTACGCCGACTACCTGGCCTCGGACGGCTTCACCACGCTGAACACCGTCTCGACCATCGGTTCGTTCGTGCTCGGCGCCTCGATGCTGCCGTTCCTCTACAACGTGTGGAAGACCGCCAAGTACGGCGAGAAGATCGAGGTCGACGACCCGTGGGGCTACGGCCGCTCGCTGGAGTGGGCGACCTCCTGCCCGCCGCCGCGGCACAACTTCCTCACCCTGCCCCGGATCCGCTCCGAATCCCCGGCCTTCGACCTCCACCACCCGGAGATCGCCGCGCTGGACTACCTGGAGAACCACGGTGAGCCGGCCAAGCACCTCGCCGGTGTGACCCCGGCGAAGTACGACGCCCCGAAGCTGGACAAGGGTAAGAAGGAGGGCGACGCCTGATGAGGGAACAGGGAAAGATCTTCCTCGGCCTGGCGGTCTTCGTCCTCGCCATGGCCATCACCTACGGCCTGTGGACCAACCACTCGGACCACGGGATCGAGGCGGCCGGCACCACCGCGCTCTTCCTCGCCTTCTCGCTCTGCGCCTTCATCGGGTACTACCTCGCCTTCACCGCCCGCCGGGTGGACAGCGGCGCGGGTGACAACCCCGAGGCCGAGGTCGCGGACGACTCCGGCGAGCTGGGCTTCTTCGCCCCGCACAGCTGGCAGCCGCTCTCCCTGGCGATCGGTGGCTCGCTGGCGTTCCTCGGTGTGATCTTCGGCTGGTGGCTGCTGTTCTGGTCGATCCCGATCATCCTGATCGGCCTCTTCGGCTGGGTCTTCGAGTTCTACCGGGGTGAGAACCAGAACCAGTAGGTTCCCTGGTTCCACCGTCGACGACAGGGCCGGTCCCCCCGCACGGGGGGACCGGCCCTGTTGCTTCCCCAGGGTGACCGCTTCACTCGCCCGGGTGAACGGATGGTCGCTCGGATGTCGCTTCGCCCCATGCCGTTCCTACGATCTGATCAATCATGCGAACCCTCGGAGGCGGTCATGGCCGACAGGCGCGGAATCGCAGGTATCGGCGGCATCTCGCTGACCCTCGCAGTGCTGGCCCCACTGGCCGCCTGCTCGTTCGGCGGCGACGAGGCGACCGGTCCCCACCGGATCGACGCGGCCCCGCTCGTCCATCTCTCGGCCGTGGGCAAGGTCGATCCCTCCCGGCCGGTCACGGTGACCTCGGTGCCCGGCAGCCGGCTCACCGACGTCACCGTGGTCGGCCCGGACGGCAGGGTGGTGGCCGGACAGCTCGCCGAGGACCAGCACAGCTGGCAGACCACCGGCCGGCTGAAGGCCGGCACCGCCTACTCGGTGCGGATCGCCGCCGACAACGGCAAGGGCGGCCGCGGGGACACCACCGCGGGCTTCAGCACCCTCGCCGCGCAGCGGCTGCTGACCGCGAAGCTGGGACCGGACTCCTCCGGCAGTGGCGTCTACGGCGTCGGCCAGCCGCTCACCGTGCAGCTGTCCGAGGCGGTGAAGGACCCCCAGGCCCGCCAGGAGGTCGAGCACACCCTGACCGTCGCCTCCCAACCCGCCGTCACCGGCGCCTGGTACTGGGTGGACGACAAGAACCTGCACTTCCGCCCGGAGGAGTACTGGCCGTCCGGGGCCACCGTCTCGCTGGCCTTCGACGGCACCGGCAGCCGGATCGCGGACGGCCTCTACGGCGGCGACCGCAGCGCGCTGAGCCTGCGGATCGGCGACCGGGTCGAGTCGGTGGTCGACGCGGCCACCCACGAGCTCACCCTGCTCCGCGACGGCAAGAGGGTCCGACGCATCCCGGTGACCACCGGCAAGCCCGGCTTCGACACCCGCAACGGCGTCAAGGTGGTGCTCGGCCAGGAGCGCTCCGTCCGGATGAACGGCGAGACGATCGGGATAGCGGCCGGCAGCTCGGAGGCCTACGACCTCGACGTGGAGTGGGCCACCCGGGTGACCTGGAGCGGCGAGTACGTCCACGCGGCGCCCTGGTCGGTGAGCTCGCAGGGCGTGGCGAACGTCAGCCACGGGTGTACCGGCATGAGCACCGACGACGCCAAGTGGTTCTACCGGAACACCAGGGTGGGGGACCTGGTGACGGTGGTGAACAGCCACGGCGCCACCATGGAGCCGTTCGGCAACGGCTTCGGGGACTGGAACGTCTCCTGGACGGACTGGGTCAAGCACAGCGCCCTGGGACAGCCCCTCAGCACCACCGGTCCGGCCTCCCAGGCCCACGCCGCCGGGATGATCCGCCCGGAGGTCTGAGCCCCCGTGGCAGGCCCGTGCAGGCCTCCTCAGGCCCCCACGTAGGCCAGCCGCAGGGCGGTGTCCACCGCGGCCAGCGCGTCCGCGTGCGAGAGCCCGAGCCGGGTCGCCCGCTCGGCGTACTCGGTGGCGGCCGCGGCGGCCAGCCGGTGCGCGGTGTCGCCGGTGGCGGCGATCAGGGTGCCGCGCCGGCCGTGGGTCTCCACCACGCCGTCCGCCTCCAGCTCCCGGTAGGCCCGGGCGACCGTCCCCGCGGCCAGTCCCAGTTCCTCGGCCAGGGCCCGGACGGTGGGCAGCCGCAGCCCGGTCGGCAGCTCGCCGGAGCGGGCCCGCTCGGCGATCTGGGCCCGGATCTGCTCGTACGGGGGAGTGGCGGCGGCGGGGTCGACGGACAACTGCACGAGGGGCTCCTGGAGGGTGCGGACGGGGGGACGGGAAAGCCCGAGGGCCGCCGACCAGAAGAACTCTGGTCAGCGGCCCTCGGGTGTGACGCTGTGGCGCGTACGGGATCAGTGGTGGCCGTGGCCGCTGGTGATCTCGTGGTGCTCCTCGGACGTCGGCTTGGGGATCTGGCTGCCGCCGCCGTAGAAGCCGCGGGAGAGCTTGGCCCGGGTGCGGTTGAGCAGACCGGACTTGGCGGCCACGCCGTTCTCGTCCGTCTGGGCCGGCAGCTCGACCGGCTGGATCTGCTCGTGCGCGGTGAGCTTGTACAGGTCCTTCTGCGGCAGCTGGGCGTGCACCTCGACGAACTCGCCGTGCGGCAGGCGCTTGATGACGCCCGTCTCGCGGCCGTGCAGCACCTTCTCCTTGTCCCGGCGCTGGAGGCCGAGGCACCAGCGCTTGGTGATGATGAAGGTGATGACCGGCACCGCGAAGAAGCCGACGCGGACGAAGTAGGTGATCGAGTTGATCGACAGGTGCAGGTGGGTGGCGAACAGGTCGTTGCCACCACCGACCAGCAGCACCAGGTACAGGCTGATCCAGGCGGCGCCGAGCGCGGTGCGGACCGGGGCGTTGCGCGGGCGGTCCAGGATGTGGTGCTCGCGCTTGTCGCCGGTGATCCAGCCCTCGATGAACGGGTAGACCGCGATCGAGACCAGGACCAGCGGGAAGATCATCAGCGGGATGAAGACACCCAGGTTCAGGGTGTGGCCCCACAGGCCGACCTCCCAGCCCGGCATGACACGGATCAGACCCTCGGAGAAGCCCATGTACCAGTCGGGCTGGGCGTCCGTGGAGACCTGGTCCGGGCGGTACGGGCCGTACGCCCAGATCGGGTTGATCGTGGCGATCGCCGAGATGGCGGCGATCAGACCGAACACCAGGAAGAAGAAGCCACCGGCCTTGGCCATGTAGACCGGCATCAGCGGCATGCCGACGACGTTCTTCTCGGTCTTGCCCGGGCCCGCCCACTGGGTGTGCTTGTGGTAGAAGACCAGGATCAGGTGCGCCACCAGCAGGCCGAGCATGATGCCCGGGATCAGCAGCACGTGGATCGTGAAGAAGCGCGGCACGATGTCGTGGCCGGGGAACTCGCCCCCGAACAGGAACATCTGGACGTAGGTGCCGACCAGCGGGACGGCGAGGATCGCGCCTTCCATGAAGCGGATACCGGTGCCCGACAGCAGGTCGTCCGGCAGCGAGTAGCCGAAGAAGCCGTCGAACATGCCCAGGACCAGCAGCAGGAAGCCGAAGACCCAGTTGATCTCACGCGGCTTGCGGAACGCGCCGGTGAAGAACACGCGCATCATGTGCACGAGCATCGCGGCCACGAAGACCAGGGCGGCCCAGTGGTGGATCTGACGGATCAGCAGACCGCCGCGGACCTCGAAGCTGATGTCGACCGTCGACGCGTACGCCTCGGACATCCCGATGCCCTTGAGCGGGACGTACGAGCCGTTGTAGACGACCTCGGCCATCGAGGGCTTGAAGAACAGCGTCAGGTAGACACCGGTCAGGATGATGATGACGAACGTGTAGAGGCAGATCTCGCCCAGCATGAAGGACCAGTGGTCCGGGAAGATCTTGCGCAGGTTGGCCTTGGCGAGGGAGTAGATCCCCAGCCTGCCGTCCGTCCAGTCCGCGGCGGCTTCCCACTTGTTGGCGGGCTTGGCGCGCGTGCTGGCGGGCTTGGCGGCACCGGAGGTGGTGCTGCTCGCGCTACTCATCGAGCACGCTCCCAGTAGCTCGGGCCGACGGGCTCCTCGAAGTCGCCGGTGGCGACCAGGAAGCCCTTCTCGTCAGTGGTGATCTTCAGCTGCGGCAGCGGGTGGCCGGCCGGGCCGAAGATGACGCGCGCGCCGTCCGCCAGGTCGAAGGTCGACTGGTGGCAGGGGCAGAGCGCGTGGTGGGTCTGCTGCTCGTAGAGGCTGATCGGGCAGCCGACGTGCGTGCAGATCTTGGAGTAGGCGAGGATGCCCTCGAAGCCCTTCTCCCGGGACTTGTCGTCCTTGATGTCGTCCGGCGCGATGCGCACGAGCATCAGGGCGTCCTTGGCGATCGCCTGCTGGAAGTCCTCGTCGTGGACGTGCAGGCCCTCGGGCATGGCGAAGGTCAGCGAGCCGACGACGATGTCCTCGGCCTTCATCGGCTGGCTGGTGCTCATGTTGATGAGCTGCAGCGGCTTGACCGGGGTCGCCTCCTTCCAGCCCGTCTCCTTCAGCTTCTTCTCGGGCAGCGGGCCGAGGTCGCGGAGCAGGACCACGCCGGAGAGCGGGACCAGCGCCATCGAGCCGATGAGGGTGTTGCGGATCATCTTGCGGCGGCCGAAGCCGGACTCCGCGGCACCGGTCTTGAACTGGTCGATGACGTCCGCGCGGACCTCGTCGTCAGCCTCGATCGGGTGACGCTCGGCCGGCAGCTCGACGTCCGACATCAGCGTGCGGGCCCAGTGGACCGCACCCGCGCCGATCATGAACAGCGCGACGCCCAGGGTCAGGCCGAGCGCGAAGTTCAGCGCGCTGACGTGACCGAGCGGGAAGATGTAGACGATCTTGTCCGGGTCGATGGCCACGTACGAGGCGATGAAGCCGACGGTGGCGATCATCGAGACCACGAACATCAGCGAGACCTGGCGCTCGGCCCGCTGGGCGGCCCGCTCGTCGATGTCGGTGCGGCGGGGCTCGTGAGCCGGCAGGCCCGGGTCGGCGAACGGGTCGCCGTGCTCGGCGACCTCACCGGCGGAGCCGTGTGACTCCGGAAGCTTCTCTTCTGACATGTCGTGGCTCATGACTTCTTGGCCTTGGTGGTGTGGGCGGCGACCCAGATCGCGACCGCGATGAGCGTGCCGAGACCGAAGATCCAGCCGAACAGACCCTCGGTCACCGGACCGAGGCTGCCGAGCGTGAGACCGCCGGGGTTGGGCTCATCGTTGGTGGTGTGGCGGACGAAGGCCACGATCTGCTTCTTCTGCTCCTCGGGCATGGTGGTGTCCGGGAACGACGGCATCTGCTGCGGGCCGGTCTGCATGGCCTCGTAGATGTGCTTGGCGTCCACGCCCTCCAGCGCCGGGGCGTACTTGCCCTTGGTCAGGGCACCGCCCTGGCCGGCGAAGTTGTGGCACTGGGCGCAGTTGGTGCGGAACAGCTCGCCACCCTTGGAGATGTCGTCCGGGTTGGTCGAGGTGTACTGCTCCTTGGTCGGCGTCACCGGGCCGGGGCCGAGCGAGGCCACGAAGGCGGCGAGCTGGTCGATCTCCGCCTGCGAGTAGATGTTCTTCTTGCGCGGCACCTGGGCGCCGGGCTGCTGGGCCGGCATGCGGCCGGTGCCGACCTGGAAGTCGACGGAGGCGGAGCCGACGCCGACCAGGCTCGGACCGTCGCTGCTGCCCTGGCCGTTCAGGCCGTGGCACGAGGAGCAGCCCACGGCGAAGAGCTTCTTGCCCTCATCGATCGCGAGCGACTGCGCGGCGACGTCGGCCTGCGCCTTGTCGGCGGGCGCGAACGCGGCGTACAGCCCCCCGGTTGCCGCCAGGGCGAGAAGTAGGACGACCAGCGCCGCCAATGGGTGGCGCCGTCGTGCGGAGAGCTTTTTCACGGAATAACCCCGGTGTCAGGATCTGGTCGACTGGTGGGTGCACCCGGCGGCCGGTCTGGCCGGCACGAGGCTGCCTGTCTAGGGCTGCGCGCGCGGTCGGTCGGTGGGAGCGTCGCCACCGGCAGAATCGGCCCGACGCCGGTGAGGGCGGGGACCGAAGCCGGTGGCCAGCGACTTGATCAGCTGGTTACTTGATCAGGTAGATGGTCGCGAACAGGCCGATCCACACGACGTCGACGAAGTGCCAGTAGTACGACACGACGATCGCGGCGGTGGCCTGCTCGTGCGTGAAGCGCTTGGCTGCGTACGTCCGTCCCAGGACCAGCAGGAAGGCGATCAGACCACCCGTCACGTGCATACCGTGGAAGCCGGTGGTCAGGTAGAACACCGTGCCGTACGGGTCGGAGGACAGCGAGAGGCCGTCCTTCTTGACCAGCTCGGTGTACTCGAAGATCTGGCCGCCGATGAAGATCGCGCCCATCACGAAGGTGATGACGAACCACGAGCGGAGCTTCTTCACGTCCCCGCGCTCGGCGGCGAACACGCCGAGCTGACAGGTCAGCGAGGAGAGCACCAGGATCGTGGTGTTGACCGAGGAGAAGGGCACATTGAGGGCGTGCGCCTTCTCGGTCCAGAACTCGGCTCCCTTGACGGAGCGGAGCGTGAAGTACATCGCGAAGAGGGCCGCGAAGAACATCAACTCGGAACTGAGCCAGACGATCGTTCCGACGCTGACCATGTTCGGCCGGTTGACCGATCCGTGCGCGTGCCCGGTTTCTACTGCTGTTGCTGTCGCCACGACGGACATTATGTCGGTCCCTTATTCCGTCTTCACGTCGGGGGGTGTCCCTCGGAGTGTCCGGTGCGTGCGGTATGCCCCCCTGAGGGGCGACGGGGTGTCCGGATGGCGGCTGAGCAGCGGCGTGTCCCTTTTCTGACGGTTCCTCGGAGGAGCCTGCGACCCCGCTGCCCAGCGTGTCGTTGCCCGTCTGGCGGAGCCTCCGGCGGTAGGGCGCGGGCGCCGTGTCGGCCGTACGGGTGGACCGGGCGGGTCCGGGTGACGGGCTGTCCTCCGGGCGGGTGAGTCGCGGGCGCGGCGCCTTGAGAAGGAACGTCGGCGAGGGGGACTCGGCGAGCGGTGATCCGGAGTAGCATCCGGATCAGGCGAACGTGGTCCGGATCACACTTGAGGGAGCAGGGCCCATGGCGTACACGACCGACGAGACGCTCACCGTCCTCGTCTACAGCGACGACCGCAACACCCGCGAGCAGGTGCTGACGGCGCTCGGCCGTCGGCCCGCCGAGGACCTTCCGGAACTGTCCTACCTGGAGTGCGCGACCACCCCCGCGGTGCTGAAGGCACTGGAGAAGGGCGGCGTGGACCTCTGCATCCTGGACGGCGAGGCGGTGCCGGCCGGCGGGCTCGGGCTCGGCCGCCAGCTCAAGGACGAGATCTACGGCTGCCCGCCGGTGCTGGTGCTGATCGGACGGCCACAGGACTCCTGGCTGGCCGCGTGGAGCCGGGCCGACGCCGCGATCTCCCGCCCGGTGGACCCGGTGGCGCTGGCCGAGGCGGTCGCCACCCTGCTGCGGGCGCGACTGGCCAAGCGGGCCCCGGTCGGCCGTTGAGCGAGGTCGCCGCAGGGCGGACGGCGCCGTCTCAGTACTAGAGAAGACGGGGTCGTGGGCACGCCGCCGGTCGATAGGCTGACTCCATCCGTACGGACGTCCCCCCGCTGCGGGGAACCCGACAACAGCTGGAGTCAGCCATGGTGAACGTGAACCCTGCGAACGGTGGTACCGACCCCGCGCAGGTGGTCCGCGCCTGGCCGGACGTCCTGGCGGCGCTGTTGAAGGGGGAGGACCTCGACCGCTCGGCCACCGCGTGGGCGATGGACCGGATCATGAGCGGCGAGGCGTCCCCCGTCCAGGTGGCCGGGTTCATGGTGGCGCTGCGGGCCAAGGGCGAGACGGTCGACGAGATCACCGGTCTGGTGGACGCGATGTACGCGCACGCCGAGCCGCTGGACATCCCCGGCCCGGCCGTGGACATCGTCGGCACCGGCGGCGACCGGGCCAAGACCGTCAACATCTCCACCATGTCGGCGATCGTCGCGGCGGCGGCCGGGGCCAAGGTGATCAAGCACGGCAACCGGGCCGCCTCCTCGGCCAGCGGCTCCTCGGACGTGCTGGAGAAGCTCGGCGTCAGCCTCGACCTGCCGGCCCGGCGGATCGCCGAGGTGGCCGAGGAGGTCGGGCTCACCTTCTGCTTCGCGGCCAAGTTCCACCCGTCGATGCGGCACGCCGCCACCGCCCGGCGCGACCTCGGGGTGCCGACCGCGTTCAACATCCTCGGTCCGCTGACCAACCCGGCCAAGGTCACCGCGCACGCGATCGGCTGCTTCGACACCCGGCTCGCCGGGCTGATCGCCGGGGTGCTCGCCCGGCGTGGCTCGACCGCCCTGGTCTTCCGGGGCGACGACGGCCTGGACGAGCTGACCATCACCACCACCTCGCGGGTGTGGATCGTGCGGGACGGGACCGTCACCGAGACCACCTTCGACCCGCGGGACGTCGGCATCGAGCTGGCCGGCATCGAGACGCTGCGCGGGGCGGACCCGGGGTACAACGCCGAGGTCGCGCGCCGGCTGCTGGCCGGAGAGCACGGGCCGGTGCGGGACGCCGTCCTGATGAACACGGCGGCGGCGCTGGTCGCGCTCGACCTGGGCGAGGCACCGCTCGCCGAGCAGCTCGCCGCCGGCATGGCGCGGGCGGCGCAGGCCATCGACTCGGGCGCGGCGCAGGAACTGCTGCGGCGTTGGTCGGAGGCCACCAGCCGGGTGTGAGGCGGTATCTGGGAGCCCGTGCCGGGACGCCGGCCCGGGCTCCTCGCGTTCCCCCGGCCCGGCGGCGGGCGGGCGGGCGGGAGCACCGTCCGGATGGTGGATACCTGTTTGACCACCCGCCGGACGCGACCTAGAGTCTGCGCCAGGTCATGAGTGACAGCGTCAAGCCCCAGCTTGCTGTCCGGCAACCCTCCGTCCGTGGCGGGGTGCCCTGGGTGAGGACCGGGTCGCTCGGCAAATCGTCCGCGCGGCAAGCGCGGACGCCCGACGACTGGCACTCCCGGGGTCCCACACCCCGAAGGAGTGCATTCCCATGTCTGTTTCCACCGAACTCTGCGCCCCGCTCGCCGTCCTCGGCCACGACGTCCAGGTCCCGCTCGCCAGCGGTGCGAAGGTCGGCTACGCGGCCCTCGACTACGCGGCCAGCTCCCCGGCGCTGAAGCGGGTCTGGGACGACGTCGCCGCCTACGCCCCGTACTACGGCAGCGTGCACCGCGGCGCCGGGTACCTCTCCCAGCTGTCCACCGACCTGTTCGAGCAGAGCCGCCGCACCGTCGCCGAGTTCCTCGACCTGCGCGAGGGCGACCAGGTGGTCTTCACCCGGGCCACCACCGACTCGCTCAACCTGCTCGCCGCGGCCCTCCCGGCCGGCACCCGGGTGTTCGCCTTCGAGACCGAGCACCACGCCTCGTTGCTGCCCTGGGCGCACGCCGGGCTGGACGTCAGCTACCTGCGGGCACCGCGCTCGCACGCCGAGGCGGTCGCCGCCCTGGACGCCGCGCTCGCCGGGGCGCCCGAGGGCCCCAAGCTGCTCTGCGTCACCGGCGCCTCCAACGTGACCGGCGAGCTCTGGCCGGTCGCCGAGCTGACGGAGACCGCGCACCGGCACGGCGCCCGGGTGGTGCTGGACGCCGCCCAGCTGGCCCCGCACCACCGGGTCTCGGTGCGCGATCTGGACGTCGACTGGATCGCCTTCTCCGGCCACAAGATCTACGCACCGTTCGGCGCCGGCGTGCTGGCCGGCCGGGCGGACTGGCTGGACGCGGCCGAGCCGTACCTGGCCGGCGGCGGCGCGACCCGGACGGTGGCCCGGGAGGCCGACGGCTCGGTGGCCGTTCAGTGGCACAGCGGCCCGGCCCGGCACGAGGCCGGTTCGCCGAACGTCATCGGCGCCTACGCGATCGCCTCGGCCTGCCGGGCGCTGAGCGAGGCGGGCTTCGACGCGCTGGAGGCCCGGGAGCGGCAGCTGATCGCCCGGCTGACGGCGGGGCTGGCGGAGATTCCGCAGGTCAAGGTGTTGAACCTGTTCGGCGCCGGGTCGGCCCGGGTGGGCGTGCTGTCCTTCGTCGTCCAGGACTGGAACAGCTCGCACTTCTCGGCCGCGCTGTCCGCCGAGTACGGCATCGGGGTCCGCGACGGCCTGTTCTGCGCGCACCCGCTGCTGCGCACCCTGCTGGGGGAGGAGGACGTGGCCCCTTCGGAGTGCGGGGCGCCCGAGCCGTCGCTGCCCGGCGAGCGCAGCCTGAACGCGATCCGGGTGAGCTTCGGGGCCGGGACCCCGGACGAGCACGTCGACCGCTTCCTGACCGCCGTCCGCGAGCTGGTCACGGACGGTGCGGCGTGGAACTACCGCAACGAGGGCGGCCGCTGCGTCGTCGACACGCGCCGGGAGGGCTGACCGGGCCGGCCGGGGCTACTCGTCCAGGCCGAGGGCGAAGGCGGCCTCGAGGTCGTGCTGGGAGTAGGTGCGGAAGGCGATCTGGGTCTCGGTGTGCGCCACCCCCGGGACCTTGTTCAGCCGACCCGGGATGACCTCGGCCAGGTCGTCGTGCCGGCGCACCCGGACCATCGCCACCAGGTCGTAGCCACCGGTCACCGAGTACACCTCGCTGACGCCCTCGATGGCCGCGATGGCCTCGGCGATCTCCGGGATGCGGTCGACACTGGTCTTGATCAGGACGATGGCGGTGATCACTGTTTCGGGCTCCTTCGTGGGGTGCCGCCAGCGTATCGGGCGTCAGCCGGGTCGTCGCGGGGGGTGGCTGACCACCGTGCAGGCGTAGAGGAAGCCCGCCGAGAAGCCGATCACGTGGACCAGATAGGCAACCCCGGGCCCGGCCGAGTGGACCGACCACCACTGCAGGGCGAACCAGAGGCCGAGCACCAGCCAGGCCGGGAAGCGCAGCGGCAGGAACAGCAGCAGCGGGACGAGCGTGGTCACCCGGGAGCGCGGATGGAAGCGCAGGTAGGCGCCGAGGACGGCGGAGATCGCGCCGGAGGCGCCGATCAGCACCCGGGTGGAGTCCGCGGAGTGCGCCTCGGCGAGGGCGAAGCCGTACGTGGCCAGGCTGCCGGCGGCCAGGTAGAAGAGGGCGTACCGGGCCCGGCCCAGCCGTTGTTCGACGGTGGGGCCGAAGACGTAGAGGAAGAGCAGGTTGCCCAGCAGGTGCAGCCAGCCGGCGTGCAGGAAGAGCCCGGTGAGGACGGACAGCGCCGGGCGCTTGCCCGGGGTGGGCCTGGCCGGGCAGCCCGGGGCCGGCTCCGGGGCCTCGGCCAGCTGCTCGGCGGTCAGCGGCCGTCCGGCCAGTACCTCGGCGGGGATGACACCCCAGCGCTGCTCGTACCGCTGCTCCGCGCAGAGCTGGGCCTGGCCGGTGCCGTAGAGCGGGTTGAGCCCGGCGGCCGGGCCCAGCAGGAACACCAGGGTGTTGACCGCGATCAGGGCGTAGGTGACCACCGGGGCGGGCACGGCCGGGCGGTCGCCCCGCGCGTCGGTGTGCCCGGGGGCGGTCAGTGCCATGCGGCCAAGCATCCCTCCGGCCAGGGCGTGTGACACCGCCTTGTACGGCAGGTGGACTAGCCCTGCGGTTCCCCTGACCGGTGGCCGGGATGGTTGCCTCAGGCAATAGGCTTGGGGCGGGCATTCCCGCCTCCCGCCGCCGACGCCGGGGCTCCGGGGGGAGCGCCTAGCCCACCCAGGGACCACCCGAGAGGACCCCCGATGACCGTCCCCGCCCTGACTGCCGAGACGCGCTGGCGCTGCACCCCGTGCGGAAACCTCACCCGCTTCGACCTGACCCGCACCGCGCGGGTCACCGAGTTCCTGCACTTCGACCTGGCCGGCGAGTCCAAGGTCGAGGAGACCGAGGTGCTGAGCGAGACGGTCGAGTCGGTGCGCTGCCGCTGGTGCAACGCCGTGGACCAGGTCGAGCTGGTGGCCCGTCCGGGCGCCGAGGGCGCGGAGGCCCCCGCCGAGCAGGGTTGACGCCCGACGGTCCGGTGGACGGGTGCGCGGCGCGCCCGGCCACCGCACTGGGACAATACAGACAGGACGCACAGAACGTGACGACAGGGGCGGCGGCCGCGGGCCGTGCCCCGTAGGACCAGGATCGGAGCCGAGGACGTGGTGGACGCAGCGAGGGAGCCCGCCGAAGCGCAGGGGCTTCAGCCCGCTGCGGACGCGCAGGCGCCGGCCGCGGACGCGGCCCCGTCCGAGTCCGCGGCCCCCGGCGGGGCGGCGGACTCCGGCGAGCGCGGTGGCACCGACGGGTCGGCGGAGGCGGAGCTGGCCGTCGAGAAGCTCGACCGGCCGCTGCCCGAGGGCGTGCGCCGGCGCGTGGTCGGCCTGGCCTCGGACGCGCTCGGCGGACTGCCGCAGGGCGAGCTGCCGCAGAGCCTGCGCCAGTACGTCAAGTTCACCCCGGCCCGGCGGGCCAAGTACGCGGCCACCGCGCTGGCCGCGGCGCTGGAGTCGGAGCCGGCCTTCCGGGTGCGGATAGCGGAGCGGCTGCGGCTGGGCCAGCCGGACCTGGTGAAGGCGTTGGAGTCGGGCAGTGTCCCGGGCGCCGCCGATCCGATGGACGTCGCGGCCGCCGCCTACCTGGTGCGCTCGGCCGGTTGGAGCCGGCTGGTCGCCGAGGCCGGGGAGGAGGCCGAGCGGGCCGGTGCCGAGGGCGCGGTCGCCGAGGCCGCCCGGCTGGTGGAGAAGCTGCAGGCCGAGCTGGCCGAGCTGCGGGCCGCCGCGCGGGCGGACCTGGACCGGCAGCGCGCGGAGTCCGAGGACGTCCGCCGGGAGGCCGAGTCGCTGCGCAAGAAGGTGCGCTCGCTGGAGAGCGACACCCGCCGGGCGCAGGCCGAGACCCGGCGGGTGGCCGGGGAGCTGGAGGCCGCGAAGGCGCAGGCGGCGGCCGAGCGCGGCGCCGCGGAGACCGAGGCCCGGCGGTTGCGGCACCGGGTCGGGGAGCTGGAGACCGCCGCCGAGCAGGGCCGCCGGTCGGCCCGCGAGGGGCGCAGCGTCGAGGACATGCGGCTGCGGCTGCTGCTGGACACCGTGCTGCAGTCGGCACAGGGGCTGCAGCGGGAGCTGGCGCTGCCGGTCTCGCAGATCCGCCCGGCGGACCTGGTGGAGGCGGTGGTGCCGGAGTCGGCCTCGCCGCACGACGTGGCCCGGCGCGGCCTGGCCGACGACGATCCGGCGCTGCTGGACCAGCTGCTGGCGATCCCGCAGGTGCACCTGGTGGTGGACGGCTACAACGTGACCAAGACCGGCTATCCGGCGCTGCCGCTGGAGCAGCAGCGGATCCGGCTGCTGGGCGGGCTGGCGATGCTGGCCCAGCGCACCCAGGCGGAGGTCACCTGTGTGTTCGACGGGCAGGACCTGGACGTTCCGGTGATCATGGCGCCACCGCGCGGTGTGCGGGTACGGTTCAGTCGGACCGGGGAGACCGCGGACGAGCTGATCCGTCGTCTGGTGCGGGCCGAACCGCAGGGCCGGCCGGTGGTGGTGGTATCCACCGACCGGGAGGTCGCGGAGGGCGTGCGGAAGGCGGGCGCGCGCCCCGTGGCCTCCGTTCTGCTGCTGAACCGGCTGGCCCGGCCCTGACCACTGTCCGGGCGGGATGATGCCTGGTCAGCGCCCTGTTTGCGAGGGTGTGCACATCCCGTGAATTCAGCGGGGGAAATGGAGTTCACGCCTTCGGGGGAGTGGCAAAACGCGTAGATCTTCACTAGGGTCTGGCGTCAAACCTATTTTCCGGATTCTCACCTGATCGGGTGAGGCCGATGGAAGAAGGAGCAGTTCCCTTGGCCTCCCACCGCCGTCCCAAGCAGCCGAGCCGCGCGCGGGTCTCCGTGCTCACCGCCGCCGCTGCGACTGCGGTCGCACTCTCCGCGCAGGTCGCCGCGCATGCCGCGCCCCAGCCGAACAAGAGCGACGTGAAGGCGCAGATCGACCAGCTCCAGCAGGATCAGGAGCAGGCGGCGGAGAAGTACAACGGCGCCAAGGAGCGGGCCGACCAGCTCCGCAAGCAGGCCGACCAGCTGCAGGACCAGGTGGCCCGCAGCCAGGACCAGATGACCCAGCTCCAGACCGGCCTGGCCGGGGTGGCGGGCGAGCAGTACCGCACCGGCGGGATCGACCCGTCCGTCCAGCTGATGCTCTCCTCCGACCCGTCCGGCTACTTGGAGAAGGCCTCCACCGTCCAGCAGGCCAGCACCAGCGAGACCGAGGCGCTCAAGGGTCTGCTGGACCAGCAGCGCCGGCTGGACCAGGAGAAGACGGAGGCCGCCGCCGTCCTGGCCTCGCTCGACTCCACCACCAAGGACCTGAACCAGGCCAAGTCGGACGTCAACCAGAAGCTCAAGGCCGCGCAGGACCTGCTGAACTCGCTCAGCGCCTCGGAGCGCGCCGCGCTGCGCGCCCAGCAGACGCAGGACGACCGGGCCTCGCGCGGCAGCGAGCGCACCGACCTCGGCAGCCTCCCGCAGGCCGGTGGCTACGCGGGCGTGGCCGTCGCCAAGGCGATGAGCAAGCAGGGCTCGCCGTACGTGTGGGGCGCCACCGGCTCGAGCACCTTCGACTGCTCGGGCCTGATGGTCTGGGCGTACGGCCAGGCCGGCATCTCGCTGCCGCGCACCTCGCAGGAGCAGGGCAACGTCGGCACCCGGGTCACGCTGGAC
This sequence comes from Kitasatospora sp. NPDC087861, assembly GCF_044742585.1. Classification (NCBI taxonomy): domain Bacteria; kingdom Bacillati; phylum Actinomycetota; class Actinomycetes; order Kitasatosporales; family Streptomycetaceae; genus Kitasatospora; species Kitasatospora sp. NPDC087861. The sequence goes on along the minus strand of NZ_JBIUUS010000014.1, from coordinate 175,924 downwards.
CAGGCCCAGCCGGGCGACCTGGTCATCTACGGCCCCGACCGGCACCACGTCGCGATGTACATCGGCAACGGCATGGTGGTGCACGCGCCGCACACCGGCGACGTGGTGAAGGTGATGAAGGCCGACGCGATGCCGATCAACACGATCCGCCGGGTCTGACGGCCCGACACGCCCGTTGGCCCCGCCCGGGCCTGTGATCCGCGCCACCCTCCGACCGGGGGGTGGCGTTCGGGTTTGCCCGCCGGGCGAGCACATCGTGAAAGACGATCAGCTTTGCGTGTGGCAGTGATCACCATCTGTCATATTCACCAAAGAACTTTGGTCTTCTTCCGTCTTTTTTCTGACAAGGATTTGAACGGATCACGGTTCAGTTACTAGGGTCGTGCTTCGAACCACCGCACTGTCGATCGCCCAGCCGGGGTGGCGGCGGTGGTTTCCGTCGAGTTCGCGACGCAGCGGGGCGGGCCGTGTGCCTGCCCGACGGGGAGCCCAGCAGTCGGGGGCGCTGTCGAGCGGAGCCGGGGAACCACGTTCCTCCGGGGTGAATCGGCGCCAGGTCGGCCGGTGGAACGGCCGTGAGGCGTCGTAGGGCATGCTTCCGGCCCGAACCCGTCAGCTCACCCGGTAGGCGGCGCAGGAAGAAGGAGTCCGCCTTCGTGGCGTCCCATCGTCGTCCCAAGCCCGCCGGCCGCGCCCGGGTGTCGATCCTGACCGGCTTCGCCGCCGCGGCGGTCGCCATGTCCGCGCAGTCCGGTGCCCACGCGGACCCGCAGCCGACCAAGGACCAGGTCAAGGAGCAGGTCGACCAGCTCTACGAGCAGGCCGAGGTCGCGACCGAGAAGCTCAACGGCGCCCAGGAGAAGCAGCAGCAGCTGCAGAAGCAGGTCGCCGGCCTGCAGGACCAGGTGGCGCGGCAGCAGGCGCAGGTGACCGACCTGCAGGGCGGCCTGGCCGAGATCGCCGGCGAGCAGTACCGCAACGGCGGCATATCCCAGACCGTCCAGCTGATGCTCTCCGCCAGCCCGGACAACTTCCTGAGCCAGGCCGACACCCTGAACCAGGCCGGCAGCACCCAGAAGGGTCAGCTCACGCAGCTCCAGGAGGAGCAGCGCAAGCTCGACCAGGTGCGCTCCGAGGCCCAGGGCAAGCTCGCCGAGATGGAGAGCACCACTCAGCAGCTGAAGGCCGCCAAGGACGAGGTCCAGGGCAAGCTCAAGGCCGCGCAGGACCTCCTCAACACCCTGACCGAGCAGGAGCGCCAGGCGCTGCGCGCGGCCGAGGAGAAGGCCGCCGCCGACGCCAAGGCCAAGGCCGACGCCGCCGCGAAGGCCGCTCAGCAGCAGGCCGCCGCCCAGCAGAGCGCCGACCGCTCCTCCCGCGACACCAGCCGCACCGACCTGAGTGCCCCGCAGACCTCCGCGCCGACGGCCCCCAAACCGGCCGCAGGCAGTTCGCGCGGTGCCGCGGCGCTGTCCATCGCCGCCTCCAAGCTCGGCACCCCGTACGCCCGCGGCGGCACCGGTCCGAGTTCCTTCGACTGCTCCGGCCTGATGGTCTGGGCGTTCAACCAGGTCGACGTGTCGCTGCCGCGCACCTCGCAGGAGCAGGCCAACGCCGGCACCCGGATCGGTACGGACCTCTCCCAGGCCCAGCCCGGCGACCTGCTGATCTTCTTCGGCGACGCCCACCACGTGGGGATCTACGCCGGCAACGGCCAGGTGCTGCACGCCCCCAAGCCGGGCGCGTCGGTGCGCTACGAGGCGGTCTCCAACATGCCGCTGACCTCCATCGTGCGGGTCTGATCCCCGCTCAGGTCCTGACCGGCCCGGCCTTCCACCACGGAAGGCCGGGCCTGCGGCTTTTCCGGCGACTCGGGCTGGTGTCCGATTACTGGTCAAATATTCGAGTTGGTAGGGGTTTGGACTCGGTTGCCCGGACTCGCTAACGTCTGCCACCGGACTCCCGCTTCGAGGGCCGCCCCTTCGGTGCGGCGGCGGGGCCGCACCGCAGGATTGGAGCCGCTGCCGCCATGCCCGTGCACCGCCGTTCCCTACTGCTCGCCCGTGCGCTGGTGCTGACCGCGGCCGCCGCCACCGCCCTCGGCGTGACGACGGGCGGCAGCGCCCAGGCGGCCCCCGGTACGCCGGACACGCCCACCCACAAGGACGTCAAGGCGCAGGTGGAGCAGCTCTACGACGAGGCCGAGCAGGCGTCGGAGAAGTACAACGCCGCGCAGGACGCCCAGCAGCGCCTCCAGGGTGAGACCGCCATCCTGCAGGGCGAGGTCGCCGCCGCCCAGGACCAGCTCAACCAGCTGCGCGGCGACCTCGCCACCGTGGCCGGCGCCGAGTACCGCGGGGGCGGTATGGCCCAGACCGTCCAGCTGATGCTCTCCACCGACCCGGAGGGCTACCTGAACCGGGCCCGCACCCTCGGCCAGGCCGCCGAGCGGCAGCAGGAGACCCTGCACGAACTGGTCACCCGCCAGCGCCGGCTCGACCAGCGCCGCACCGAGACCTCCGGCAAGCTCGCCGACCTGGAACAGGCCCGCCGCTCGCTCGCCGACAGCAGGCAGCAGATCCAGCAGCGGCTGGCCATGGCGCAGCGGCTGCTCAGCAGCCTGGGCGCCGCCGAGCGGACCCGGCTGGCCGTCCAGGACGCCCGGGACGCCGAGTGGCGCGCCACCCGCGGCACCGACCGGCTGGACCTCGGCTCCGCGCCGCCCGCCTCCGAGCGCGGGGCGGCCGCGCTGGCCGCCGCGGTGCGGACGATCGGCTCGCCCTACGTCTACGGATCCACCGGGCCCCGCGCCTTCGACTGCTCCGGTCTGATGTACTACAGCTGGCGGCAGGCCGGAGTGACCCTGCCGCGCACCTCGCAGGCCCAGGCGTACGCCGGTCAGCGGGTCAGCCTCTCCGAAGCGCGGCCGGGAGACCTGGTGATCTTCTACCGGGACATGCACCACGTCGGCATGTACGCCGGCGGCGGGGTGATCGTGCACGCCCCCTACCCGGGCGCCAAGGTCCGCTACGAGAGCGTCAACGCGATGCCGGTCGCGGGGGTGGTCCGGCTCTGAGCCCGACGCCGTCCGACCCCGACGGCCCCCGGCCGATATGCGGGGACCGCCGCGTGCTGTCCCGGCGCGGTGCGCTGCTGCTCGCGGCCGGCGGGCTGGCCCAGCTGTCGCTGCCGCCGGCCGTCCCCGCGGCGCCGGCCGGGCGGGCGGTGGACCGGCGGGCCGAGGTGGCCGCGCTGCTGGACGCGCGGTCCCGGGCGCTGCCGTTCGGGCCCGGGCCCGCGGTGGTCGAGGCCGGTTACCGCAACCTGGTGCTCGGCGCGGCCGGCGGGCCGGACCGGCTGACCGCCGCCGCCGACCTGGCGGTCCGGGTCGCCGGGTACGACGAGTACCCCGTGGTGTATCCGCGCCGGATCGAGCTGGTCCGGGCCGACGGCGGCTGGCGGGTCGAGCGGGAGGAGAGCGCGAGCGGTCCTCCGGCGCTCTGGGACCTCGGCCCCGCCCGGTCCGCGGCGGGCGCGCACTGCCTGGTGCTCGGCCTGGCCGACGGGCCCGACCCGACCGCCCTGGCCGCGGTGGCCGACCGGGCGGTGCCGGCCGTGAGCGAGGTCTGGGGCACCGGTTGGCCGGGCCGCCTGCTGCTCGAACTGCCGTCCACCGAAGGTCAGTTCGCCCGACTGCTGGAGGCCGACCCGGCAGGCTGGACGGGCATGGCGGCGGTCACCGTGGCCGCCCCCGGCGCGCCCTGGCACACCCCCGCGGACCGGGTGCTGGTCAACCCCGAGGCGTACGGGCGGCTCAGCGACTTCGGCCGGCAGGTGGTCGTCACCCACGAGGCCACCCATGTCGCCACCAGGGCCGACACCCGGGCCTGGACGCCGCTCTGGCTCTCCGAGGGCGTCGCCGACTGGACCGCCTACCGGGGCTCCGGCCGCCGCCCGCAGCAGATCGCCCCCGAGCTGACCCGGGACGTCGCGGCCGGCCGGCTGCCCGCCGCGCTGCCGGCGGACCAGGCCTTCACCGCGGGCGCCGACGGCATCGCGCAGGCCTACGAGCAGGCCTGGCTGGCCTGCGAGCTGGTCGCCCGGCGCTACGGGCCCGAGCGGCTGGCCGTGCTCTACCGGGCGGTCGGCGCCGCAGACGGGGCGGGGGAGGACCGGGAGCAGCGGCTGGACCGGCTGCTCCGGGCCGAACTAGGGCTCGGCCTGGCCGAGTTCACCCGACTCTGGCTGGACGAGGTCGCGGGGCTGGCGCGTTAGGGAGCGTCCGACCGTTCCCGCCGCGCGACCGGTCGGTCCCTAGCGCCGCTGCTCGGCCGGGAGGCCGGGCCGGTCGATGCCGTCCAGCAGGTCCTGCTCGTACGCGATGCCCGGGCGCACCGGGTAGGCGGGCGACACCGGCTCGGGCGCGGCCAGCACCACCGTCGGCGGCAGCTGGGACGTGCCGCGGGTGGAGCGCCAGAGCCGGACACAGGAGAGCACGGTGGCGGCCAGCAGCAGGAGGTTGCGCAGGCTCAGCACGGCGATCGCCCAGGGCTCGCTGGCCAGGACCTGGGTGAACATCGTCGGGAACTCGACCAGCGTCAGCGGGCAGGCGAGCAGGATCAGTCCGGCCACCGGCCGTTGGCTGGTGCCGCGCACGGTCAGGCAGACCGCCGCGACGCCGACCAGCCACACCAGGTACTGCGGGCTGATCACCCGGCTGGTCACGATGAAGATGAGCAGCGCGCACAGCGCCGCGTCGTACATGGTGGCCGCGTTGCGGCGCTTGGCCGTGAAACGCCAGAGCAGCAGCCAGGCGAAGCCCAGCAGGGTGCCGGCCATCATCACCTTGCTGATCACGCCGACCCACGGCCCGAGCATCTCGGGGGAGCCGTAGTTCATGGTGACCCTGCCGTCCCACGCCTCCGCGATCCGGGCGTAGTGCAGCGGCAGTGCGCCGAGCGACTCCACCTCGATGCCGCGGTCCTTCTGGAAGGCCAGGAAGTCGAAGGCGCCGTTCATGCCGGCCGCGAGCAGGAAGCCCACCGAGACGGCGGTGGCCGCGGCCAGCGTCCAGGAGCGGCGGGTGCGGCGGCCGGAGGGGGTGCCGATCAGGCCGAGCAGGGGCCAGACCTTGACGATGCCGCCCAGACCCAGCAGCATCCCGCCGATCGCCGGGCGGCGGATCAGCGCCAGCAGGCCGGCCAGCGCGACCACGGTGACGACGATGTCGAAGCGGTTGTAGATCATCGGGCCGAGCAGGGGAACGCCCACCACCCACATCCAGGCACCGGTCAGTGCCCGGCCCCGGCGCAGGCCGGTGCGGATCAGCAGGGCGGCGGCGGCCGCGTCGGCGATCCCGCAGATCACCCAGAACGAGACCAGGTACGACCAGGGCAGCAGGCCCGGCAGGAGGATCACCAGGGCCGCGCCGGGCGGGTACTGCCAGGTCACGTCGTCGAACGGGAAGGTGCCGGTCTGCAGCACCCCGTACCAGGCGTGGTAGATCATCCAGACGTCGGCGGTGACGTCCCCGCCGGGTGCCTTCAGCACACCGGTCACCAGCAGCACCAGGACCGTACGGGTGGCCACCCAGGTCGCGACGAGCGTGGCGAGTGCCCCCAACGGGCGGCCGAGGCGGCCGCGCGACGAGCCGGACTCGGTGGCCGGGGCCAATTCCACTGCGCTCCCTCGTTGGTCTCGGACGTCCTCACCGGCGGCGCCGTGCGACGGACGCCAGGGCCGCCACCGGCCGCCCGGGTACTAGGACTGACCCGGGGATGAAACGGTTGCCGTGCGCGGATCCGTTCCCGGCGGGGCATGGTGTTGACCTATCGTACGGATCACCCAGCGGTAACCGAGCACCCCCCGACCGAGCGAGCCGTGGACTGATGCACAGGACCTTGATCGTCACCAACGACTTCCCGCCCCGCCCCGGCGGTATCCAGGCCTTCGTGCACAACATGGCCGTGCGTCAGCCCGCCGGAAGCATCGTGGTGTACGCCTCGACCTGGCGGGACGGCACCGAGGTGGCGCGCTTCGACGCCGAGCAGCCGTTTTCGGTGATCCGGGACCGGACGAAGGTGATGGTTCCCACACCGCGGGTCACCCGGCGGGCCGCCGAGATCCTGCGCGCGGAGAAGTGCGACTCGGTCTGGTTCGGCGCCGCCGCCCCGCTGGGGCTGATGGCGCCCACGCTGCGCCGCGCCGGGGCCGGGCGGCTGCTCGGGATGACCCACGGGCACGAGGCCGCCTGGGCCCAGCTGCCGGGCGCCCGGCAGCTGCTGCGGCGGATCGGCGCGGGCACCGACGTGCTGACCTACCTGGGCGAGTACACCCGCTCCCGGATCGCGGGCGCGGTCGGGCCGCAGGCCGCGGCCCGGATGGTGCAGCTGCCGCCGGGCGTGGACGAGACGACCTTCCACCCGGACTCGGGGGGCGCCGAGGTGCGCCGTCGGCTCGGGCTGGCGGACCGCCCCGTGGTGGTCTGCGTCTCCCGGCTGGTGCCGCGCAAGGGTCAGGACACCCTGATCGAGGCGATGCCGCAGATCCTCGTCGACGTGCCGGACGCCGTGCTGCTGATCGTCGGCGGCGGCCCGTACCGCGCGGACCTGGAGAAGCTGGCCGACGCCAAGGGCGTCCGGGACTCGGTGCGCTTCACCGGCTCGGTGCCGTGGGAGGAGCTGCCGGCCCACTACGGGGCCGGCGACGTCTTCGCGATGCCCTGCCGGACCAGGCGCGGGGGGCTGGACGTCGAGGGCCTGGGCATCGTCTACCTGGAGGCCTCGGCGACCGGCCTGCCGGTGGTCGCGGGCGACTCCGGCGGTGCGCCGGACGCGGTGCTGGAGGGCGAGACCGGGTACGTGGTGCCGGGCGGCTCGTCCGCCGCGGCCGCCGAGCGGATCGTCCGGCTGCTGCGCGACGAGGAACTGCGGCGGCGGATGGGCGCGGCCGGGCGGCGCTGGGTGGAGCGCTCCTGGCGCTGGGACCTGCTGGCCGGGCGGCTGACCTCGCTGCTCGCGGGGTGAACGGCGGGCCCGCCTCCCGGTCGCGGGGAAGCGGGCCCGGCTCCGCCGGTCAGCGCTGGTAGATCGCCTCGATGTCGGCGGCGAAGTCCTTCAGCACGAGGTTGCGCTTGAGCTTGAGCGAGGGCGTCAGGTGGCCGCTCTCCTCGGAGAACTCGGTGTCCAGCAGGCGGAACTTCTTGACCGCCTCGGCGTGCGAGACGGCCGCGTTGCCGTCGTCCACCGCGGCCTGCAGGGCGGCCAGCAGGTCCGGGTCCTGGCTCAGCTCGGTCACCGTGGCGGTGGCGGGCTTGCCGTTGAGCTCCTTCCACTTGGGGAAGAAGTCCGGGTCGACGGTGATCAGGCAGGCCACGAAGGGCTTGCGGTCGCCGACCACCATGACCTCGCCGACCAGCGCGTGCGCCCGGATGCGGTCCTCGATCACGGCCGGGGCGACGTTCTTGCCGCCCGCGGTGACGATGATCTCCTTCTTGCGGCCGGTGATGGTCAGGTAGCCGTCGGAGTCCAGCGAGCCGAGGTCGCCGGTGGCGATCCAGCCGTCCTTGAGGGCGTCCGCGGTGGCCTGCGGGTTGTTCCAGTAGCCGGTGAAGACCTGCGGGCCCTTGAAGAAGACCTCGCCGTCCTCGGCGATCCGGACGGCGGAGCCGGGCAGCGGCTGACCGACCGTACCGATCTTCGGCTTGTCCCACGGGTTGAAGGCGGTGGCCGCGCAGGTCTCGGTCAGGCCGTAGCCCTCCAGGACGGTGAAGCCGATGCCCCGGTAGAAGTGGCCGAGCCGCTCGCCGAGCGGGGCGCCGCCGGAGATGGCGTGGGTGGCCCGGCCGCCGAGGGCGGCGCGCAGCTTGCTGTAGACCAGCTTGTCGAAGACCGCGTGCTTGATCCGCAGGCCCAGGCCCGCGCCGCCGGCGTCCAGCGCCCGGCTGTAGGCGATCGCGGTGTCGGCGGCCTTGTCGAAGATCTTGCCCTTGCCGTCGGCCTGGGCCTTGGCGCGGGCGGTGTTGTAGACCTTCTCGAAGACTCTCGGCACGCCCAGGATCAGGGTCGGTTTGAAGGCGGCCAGCTCGGCGGTGACGTCCTTGATGTCGGAGACGTGGCCCAGCTTGATCGGCGCCATCGCGGGGGCGATCTCGGCGATCCGGCCGAGCACGTGGGCCAGCGGCAGGAACAGCAGGACGGAGCTCTCGCCGGTGCGGAACAGCGGGGCCAGACGCTCCACCACGTTGCCGCACTCGGCGAGGAAGTTGCCGTGCGTCAGCTGACAGCCCTTCGGGCGGCCGGTGGTGCCCGAGGTGTAGACGATGGTCGCCACCGAGTCGGCGGTGGCGGTCGCGCGGCGCTCGGCGACGGTGGCGTCGGCGACCTCCCGGCCGGCCTCGGCCAGCGCGGCGATCGCGCCCTGCTCGATCTGCCAGGTGTGCTTCAACTCCGGCAGCCGGTCCCGGACCTCCTCGACCACCTTGCGGTGCTGGTCGGTCTCGGTGAGCACGGCGGCGGCGCCGGAGTCGCCGAGGATCCACTCGACCTGTTCGGGGGAGGAGGTCTCGTACACCGGCACGGTGATCGCCCCGGCCGACCAGATCGCGAAGTCCAGCAGCGTCCACTCGTAGCGGGTCCGGGACATGACGCCCACCCGGTCGCCCGGCCGGATGCCGGCGGCGATCAGGCCCTTGGCGGCGGCGTGCACCTCGACCAGGAACTGGGCGGCGGTCAACTCCTGCCACCGGCCGTCCACCTTGCGGCTGAGAACCACGACGTCCGGGTGTCGCTCGGCGTTCTCGTGCACGAGGTCGGAGAGGTTACCGCCGCTCGGTACCTGGTAGAGGGCCGGAAGGCTGAAGTCGAGCAAGACTGCTCCTCGTTCGCGACGCTGCGGGACGGCAGGACGTTACTGCCCGGTAGGCAGCTTCGACCAGGGGGGTCGGCCCCGGTGTTCGAAGTGTCACACCCGGCCGGGTCCGACCAGGCCGTGACCGGGTCGTTCGAATGGCACCCTACGGCAGCCCCGTGGTGACCGGCCGGTAGCATGCCCTGCCGCCCGCTCCCCGACCGGTGCTCGCGCCCGCCGGTCACGGCCCGCACGGCCGAGCCGATCGCCGGTCGCGATAGCCTGCTCCGGGCGGACAAGGCCGAGCACGCTCGACCGGACCGGCAGGCAGAGGGACGAGGCGGAGGGCCATTCCATGGCGGAGCACACCAGGTCGAGCATCACCATCGACGCGACCCCGGCCACGGTCATGGCCGTGATCGCCGACTTCGCCGCCTACCCGGCCTGGACCGGCGAGGTCAAGGAGATCGAGGTCCTGGAGACCGCCGAGGACGGCCGCGCCGCCCAGGTCCGTCTGCTGCTCGACGCCGGCGCCATCCGCGACGAGCACGTCCTCGCCTACACCTGGGACGGCGACCGCGAGGTCGGCTGGACCCTCGTCCGCAGCCAGATGCTCCGCTCGCTCGACGGCTCCTACACCCTCGCCCCGCTCTCCGGCGGCCGTACCGAGGTGACCTACCAGCTCGCCGTGGACGTCAAGATCCCGATGCTCGGCATGATCAAGCGCAAGGCCGAGAAGGTCATCATCGACCGCGCCCTGGCCGGCCTGAAGAAGCGCGTCGAGGACGTCGAGGACGCCGACGGCAAGAAGTCGGTCTAGGGCCCGTCTCCGAGGCGAGTACCGGGACTGACAGCACGAAACGGGGGCCGGACGGCATGACGGCGACACGCACCATCCTGGTCAGCGGCGACGTGGGCGCGCCCACGGTGGCCGCCGCCACCGCCCTGCACGCCGCCCGGCGCGGTCACCGCACCTGGCTGCTGGCCGCCGACGACCCGCACCGTGCGCTGGACGGCGTCCTCGGCACCCGCCTGGAGCCCGAACCGGCCCACTACGCACCCGGCCTGACCGTCTCCCGGATCGACGAGCAGGCCGCCTTCCGGTACGCCGCCGGCGAGCTCACCAGCCGGCTCAAGCCCGCCCTCGACCTGCTCGGCGCCGAGCAGCTCGATCCCGAGGAGCTGACCGCCCTCCCCGGCATCGCCCGGATCGCCCTGCTGCGCGCCCTGCCCGCCGCCGACCAGGACGTCCTGGTCGTACTCGCCCCGCCGCCCGCCGAACTGATCGCCACTCTCGCCCTGCCCGAGCAGCTGGAGCGCTACCTGGACCGGCTCGTCCCCGAGCAGCGGCAGGCCGCCCGGGCACTGCGCCCGCTGCTGGCCGGCCTGGCCGGCGTCCCGATGCCGGCCGAGTGGCTGTACGAGGGGCGGACCAAGGCCGCCGCGGTGCTCGCCGAGTCCCGCGCCGCGATCACCGCGCCCGGCACCAGCGTGCGCCTGGTCGTCCCCGCCGGCGGTCACCCGTACCAGGAACTGCGCCGGATCCGGGCCGGGCTGGCCCTGCACGGCCACCGGCCGGACGCCGTCGTGGTGCACGGCGCGCTGCCCGAGGGCGCGGCCGACTCGCCGGACCCGTGGCTGGCCGCGCTGGCCCGCCGCCGCCAGGAGGAGCTGACCGGGCTCGCCGCCGAGACCGACGCCCCGGTCCTGGCCACCGGACTGGCCGACGCCACCCTGGAGGCCGTCGCCGACCGCCTGTACGGGGACGGTCCCGGCCCGGAGCGGCTCGCCCCCGAGCCCTGGCCGGTCGAGGACCGCCTCGCCGAGGAGGGCCTGCTGGTCTGGCACCTCGCCCTGCCCGGCGCCGACCGGACCGAGCTGGACCTCGTCCGCCGCGGCGACGAACTGGTGGTCGGCCTCGGCGCCCACCGCCGGGTGCTCACCCTGCCGTCCGCGCTGCGGCGCTGCACGGTGGCGGGCGCGGGGCTGCACGACGGGGCGCTCTCGGTGCGGTTCGCGCCCGACCCGGCGCTCTGGCCCCGGGGCTGACCCTCCGACGCTCTGACCCCGGGGCTGGCCCTCCGGCGGTCGCGGGCCGCCCGGCCCCCCGCGGGCCGTCCGGTAGCGTCGGGCCCGTGGGCCGCGGGGTGCGGCCACAGCTGAGGAGGCGCCCGCGATGACCAGCACCGACGACCGGACCGAGCCCACCGCCGAGCCGGGCGGCCCGCAGGCCCACCCGTTCGGGCCGGAGCTGGGCCCGCTGGTGGACGAGGTGCGCAAGCTCGCCACCGCCGTCGGCCAGAAGGCGCAGGAGGCGAGCGCCGACACCCTGATCACCCTCTCCGGCCTGGCCGACCGGGTGCGCACCGAGCAGCCCGAGGTCTACACCCACCTGGCCGCCGCCGGTACCGGACTGGCCGCCGCGGGCGCCGAACTGCTGGCCGCCTACCGGGCCGCGGTGGCCGGCCACGAGCGCCGCTGGACCGCCGGCGAGAGCGCCACCACCGAGCGGATCGACCTCGACACGCCTGACGAGCCGTCCGCCAAGCAGTGAATCCGTAACCTCCGAACCGTGATCGCGTTGCTCTCATGCGTGACGAAGCGGGAGATTAGATACGACTTTTGAAGGATCGCGGCCGGGTTGGTCCATGATTGTCTTCGGTTAATGTATGCGAGGCTGTGTACGGGGGCAGGGTTGGGCGGTACCGTTCCGTCCAGCGGGAACGAGTGAATAGCTGAGGGACACATGGCTCTGACCATCGGCGTCGATGTCGGCGGGACCAAGATCGCGGCAGGCGTGGTCGACGAGGCGGGCGCGATCCTGGCCCGGACCAGGGTGCCCACCCCGGCCGACCCGCAGTGGGCGGTCGACGCCATCGCGCAGGCCGTACGCGAACTCAAGGAGCAGCACCCCGACGTCAACGCCGTCGGTGTCGGCGCCCCCGGCTTCGTGGACAGCAACCGCTCCACGGTGATCTTCGCTCCCAACATCGACTGGGAGAACGAGCCGCTGCGCGGCCGGATCGAGGAGCTCACCGGCCTGGACACCGTCGTCGAGAACGACGCCAACTGCGCCGCCTGGGCCGAGTTCCGCTTCGGCGCCGCCGCCGACCACCACGACATGGTGCTGATCACCGTCGGCACCGGCATCGGCGGCGGCATCGTCCTCGACGGCCGGCTGCACCGCGGCCGGTTCGGCGTGGCCGGCGAGATCGGCCACCTCAACATGGTCCCCGACGGTCTGACCTGCGGCTGCGGAGGCAAGGGCTGCTGGGAGCAGTACGGCTCCGGGCGGGCGCTGCGCCGCTACGGCCGGGAGAAGTCCGCCGCCGACCCGGTGCGCGGCCGCCGGATGCTGGAGCTCAACGACGGTGTCGCCGAGACCATCCGCGGCATCCACATCACCGAGGCGGCCGAGGAGGGCGACCCGCTCGCCCTGGAGTGCTACGCCGAACTGGCCGACTGGCTCGGCCGCGGCATGGCCGACCTCGCCGCGCTCTTCGACCCGGGCGTCTTCGTCCTCGGCGGCGGCGTCTCCGACTCCGGCCGCCTGCTGCTCGACCCGGTCGCCAAGGCCTTCGAGCACTACCTGACCGGCGGCATCCACCGGCCGCGCGCCGAGGTCGTCCTGGCCTCGATGGGCTCCGCCGCCGGCATCGTCGGCGCCGCCGACCTGGCCCGCACCGCCTGACGGGCGGCACCCCCCCAAGCCCGCCGGCGGCGGCGCGACCGGACCCCGACCAACCCCGGACGCGCCGCCGCCGACGCATACCTCCACGTTGTCGTACGGATCACGTACGGGGAGGACTTCGGGGCCGGGCGGCGGGCCGCCTTGACACCGGGCTTTCCCTGCCCCTGAGGTTTTCTCGGAGGTATCAGATGACCACGGCACCCGCCGAACCGCCGCCGCCGGGCCCACGCCGGCTGCGCCTGCTCAGCTACAACATCCGCTCGCTGCGGGACGACCGGCGGGCACTGGCCCGGGTGATCCGGGCCTGCGCGCCCGACCTGGTCTGCGTCCAGGAGGCACCGCGCTACTGGCGGCCCGAGGGGCAGGCCGCCTGGCTCGCCCGCAGCACCGGGACGGTCGTCCTGGCCGGCGGCGGCCGGACCGCCGCCGGGCCACTGCTGCTCGGCCGGCCCGGCGCGGCACAGCTGCTGGGCGTGCACGACCGGCTGCTGCCCAAGACCCGCGGCCTGCACGCCCGCGGCTTCGCCACCGCGCTGCTGCGGCTGCCCGGCACGGCGCCGTTCACCCTCACCAGCTGCCACCTCAGCCTGGACGCCGACGAGCGCTACCGCCAGTTCGAGCTGCTGCTCGACCAGCTCGGGATCGCCGAACGCGGCATCGTGGCAGGGGACTTCAACGAGCACCCGGACGGCAGGGGCTGGCGGCTGCTGGCCTCGCGGCTGCAGGACGGGTACCCGACCGCGCCCTGGGGCGGCGAGTTCACGTCGGTCCCCGAGCGCCCCTACCAGCGGATCGACGCCGTCTTCGCCACGCCCGGGATCACCGTCCTCGGCTGCGGCGTGCCCAACGGGCTGCCCGGCGTCACCGAGGCCGACCTGCGCGCCGCGACCGACCACCTGCCGGTGCTCGCCGTCCTGGAGCTGCCGGAGCCCGCGGCCCCCTGAATGCCCCGAGGGGCTTGTCTGACACTTCCCGCCGCGCGCGACGCGAATTGTCAGACAAGCCCTGGATGTTGCTGGGGCCAGGGCTAGACCACCGCGCCGTGGTCCGGGTCCTCGGGCTCGTCCTCGTCGCGGTCCTTCAGCCGGGTCACCAGGGTGACGAAGCCGCCGAGGAACGCGGTGACCCCGACCCAGGCCGGCCAGCCGGAGATCTCCCGCCACACCACCGCGTCGAACAGCAGCAGGGCGGGGCCGCCGAGGACGGCGAGCCAGGCGAACTTGGCGGTGACGTCGGCGGGCGGCAGCGGCGGGGGCTCCGGCGGGACGTAGTGGCCCTCGTCGGTGTCCTCGGCCAGCTCGAAGTCGCGCGGACCCGAGCCCGCCGCGGGCATCACCGGCCGGCCGGAGCGGGGGCGCGGCTGCGGGGTGAGGTCGGCGAGGTCGTCCGGGTCGGTCCGGGAACCGGCGCCGTCCTTGAAGCCGCCCTTCAGCTCGTTCTGGGCCCGGAGGTTCTCCACCTCCGGCCAGTTGGGGTTGGTGAGGTCCACGGGATCGTCGAACTGGGCCACCAGGGCGGCGAAGATCTCGTCCTGCTCGGCCTGGCTGCGCTCGGGCGCGCGCCGGGTGCGGGGCTCCGCGGGCGCGCCGGTCTCCGGTTCGGCCGGGTGCCGGTCGGCGGCCGGCTGTCCGGTGGCCTCCGCGGCCGGGGCGGTGGCGCCGTCCGCCCCCGTACGGTCCGCCGGTGCGCCGCTCTGCGCGGTGCCGTCCTTCGTCGCGCCGTCCTCGCGGGGTGCATCGTCCCCGCCGCCCGCCGTGCTGCTCTCGTGCACTTCCGGCCCTTCAGCCATGGTGATCGTCGGATTCGACCCGGGTGACGCCCGCCGCGTGTGCGGGAGCCAGCCGTCGGATGAAGTCCTGGCTGGCCGCGAATATTTCCGCCGCGTCGTGGTCCAGCGTCGCGACGTGGAAGCTGCGCTGGCACAGCCGCTCCGTCACGTCGGTCGAGGATATCCGGGCCAGCACCAGTTCCGAGTTGGCCGGCGAGACGACATGGTCCTGCGGACTGTGGAAGAGCAGCACCGGCTGGGTCACCTGGGGCAGCCGCTGCTGGACGTCCCGCCACAGCCGGCTCAGCGACCAGGCGGCGTGCAGTGGCGTCCGGTCGTAGCCCAGCTCGACCGCGCCGGGCCGGGCGATGTCGTCGGCGATCCCGGGCAGGCTCGGGACGAGGTGCCGCAGCACCGGCAGCAGCACACTCGCGGGGTTGTCCGAGCGCACCGACGGGTTGACCAGCACCAGCCCGGACACCGTCGGACCGTGCAGCGCGGCCAGCCGCAGCGCCAGTGCGCCGCCCATCGACAGCGCGCAGACGAAGACCTGCTCGCACTCGGCGGCGAGCGCCAGCAGTTCGTGCTCGACCTCGGCGTACCAGTCCTCCCAGCGGGTGACCTGCATGTCCTGCCACCGGGTGCCGTGGCCGGGCAGCAGCGGCAGCGAGACGGTGAACCCGGCCGCCGCCAGTTCCTCCGCCCACGGCCGCAGCGACTGCGGCGAACCGGTGAAGCCGTGGCACAGCAGCACCCCCACCGGTCCACCACGGTGGCGGTACGGTTCGGCACCGGGCAGCAACGGCATGGCGGACTCCTTCGCGGGCGGGTGGCGCTGGGGGAGGCTGCGGGAATCCGCATCGTCCCACGGCCCCGGCCGGGACGTACACCCCTCATGGCGGGCCCCGCGGGAGCCCGCGCAGGAGTGCGGCGACGGCCCGCCAGGGCGGGGCGGGGCGCGGGCGGCGCCCACGGGGCATTAGGATCGACCGGTCCGCATAACAGGAGGCCCGGGTTGTTCTACCGACTGATGAAGATGATCGTCGCGCCACTGCTTCGGATCTTCTTCCGGCCGTGGATCGAGGGTGAGGAGAACATCCCCACCGAGGGTGCGGCGATCATCGCGAGCAACCACCTGTCCTTCTCGGACTCCTTCTTCTTCCCCGCGCTGATCAAGCGCCGGGTGACCTTCATCGCGAAGGCCGAGTACTTCAACACCCCGGGCCTCAAGGGCCGGCTGACCGCCGCCTTCTTCAAGGGCGTCGGCCAGCTGCCGGTGGACCGCTCGGGCGTGCGCGGTGCGGGTGAGGCCGCGATCCGCAGCGCCATCGCGGTGCTGGACCGCGGCGAGCTGTTCGGCGTGTACCCCGAGGGCACCCGCTCGCCCGACGGCAAGCTGTACCGCGGCAAGGTCGGCGGCCTGGCCCGCGTCGCGCTGGCCACCGGCGCGCCGGTCATCCCGGTCGCCATGATCGACACCGAGAAGGTCCAGCCGCCCGGCCAGGTGGTCCCCAACTTCGGCATCCGCCCCGGCATCCGGATCGGCCGCCCGCTGGACTTCTCCCGCTACCACGGCATGGAGAACGACCGCTTCATCCTCCGTTCGGTGACGGACGAGGTGATGTACGAGATCATGCGGCTCTCCGGCCAGGAGTACGTGGACATCTACGCGACCGCCGCCAAGCGGCAGATCGCCGACGACAAGAAGAAGGCCGACGCCGAGCGCAAGGCGGCCGCCAAGGCGGAGAAGGCGGAGGCGGAGAAGGCCGCCGCGGCCGAGAAGGCGGAGAAGGCCGAGACCGAGAAGGCCGAGACCGAGCAGGCCGAGAAGGACACCGGGTCGGCCTGACGACCGCGGGGCGGCCCAGGGGAGGGGCGGACGGATGACGGACGGCGAGAGAACCGGGGCGGTCGGCGGCGCGGTCGCGGCCGGGGGCATGTCCGTCGAACTGCCGCTGTGGAAGGCCATCTCCTACTTCCGGGTGCTGGCCCTCTGCTACGCCCTGTTGCGCTACCTCGACGCGTACCTGCACTTCCTGCACCCCGTCGCCGGCTGGATCTTCCTCGGCGCGCTCACCCTCTGGACGCTCGCCAGCACCCGGGCCTTCGCCGGCCCGCAGCGCTGCACCTGGTACGTGCTCGGCACCGACCTCACCCTCGCCGTCACCGGCATCGTGATGAGCGGTCTGACCGACGACCCGGTGCGGATAAGCCACGGCGCGCCCACCCTGCCGACCATCTGGGCCGCCGGAACGGTGCTCGGCTTCGCCGGCAAGGGCGGCTGGCGCTGGGCGGCCGCCGCCGGTTCGGTGATCGGTGTCGCCAACATCCTCGGCCACGGCGGTCTGACCGGCGACAACATCCACAACATCATGCTGCTGATGGTGGCCGGCTGCGCCATCGGCTACGTCATCGAACTGGCCCGCGCCAGTGAGGCCACCCTCACCCGGGCCCTCCAGGTCGAGGCGGCCACCCGGGAGCGCGAGCGGCTCTCCCGGGACATCCACGACGGCGTGCTCCAGGTGCTCGCCCTCGTCCAGCGCCGTGGTGCCGAGCTCGCCGCGCGGCCCGCCGAGGGCGGCGGCCGGCCCGCCGACGGGCATCCGGGTGGTGGGCGCGAGGGCGGCGACGCGGACTTCGCCGAACTCGGCCGGCTGGCCGGCGAGCAGGAGCGCGCCCTGCGGGCGCTGATGGCCGGTGGCCCGATCCCGGGGCAGCGCCCGCCGCGGTGCGGCGCCGAGGAGCCGCAGGACCTCACCGCGCTGCTGGGCGGGTACGCCGACGAGCGGATCACGCTGTCCGCCCCCGGCAGCCCGGTGCTGCTGCCCGCCCGGGCGGCCGGCGAGCTGGCCGCGGCGGTCGGCGCCGCCGTCGACAACGTCCGCCGGCATGCCGGGGAGCGGGCCCGCGCCTGGATCCTGGTCGAGGAGGAGCCGCAGACCGTCACGGTCAGCATCCGCGACGACGGCCCCGGCTTCGCCCCCGGTCGGCTCGGCGAGGCGGAGCGGGCCGGGCGGCTGGGCGTCTCCCAGTCCATCCGTGGCCGGCTGCTGGACCTCGGCGGCACGGCCGAGCTGTACTCGGCGCCCGGGGAGGGCGTCGAGGTCGAACTCCGCGTCCCGAGGAAGGGTTCTGATGACCGATCAGCCGACGACTGACCGGCCGGTCCGGGTGATGGTCGTGGACGACCACCCGATGTGGCGCGACGCCGTCTCGCGGGACCTCGCCGAGGCCGGGCTGGACGTGGTGGCCACCGCGGGCGACGGCGAGGAGGCCGTCCGCCGGGCCCGCGCCTGCTCGCCGCAGGTCGTCGTGCTGGACCTCAACCTGCCCGGCCTGCCCGGCGCCGAGGTGTGCCGCCAGGTGGTCGCGCAGGACCCGGCGGTGCGGGTGCTGGTGCTCTCGGCCAGCGGCGAACACCAGGACGTGCTGGAGGCGGTGAAGTCCGGCGCGACCGGGTACCTGGTCAAGTCGGCCGGGCGCGAGGAACTGCTGGACGCGGTGCGTCGTACGGCCGTCGGCGACGCGGTGTTCACCCCGGGCCTGGCCGGCCTGGTGCTGGGCGAGTTCCGCCGGCTGGCCGCCGAACCGGCCCCGGCCTCCGCGTCGGCCGTTCCGCAGTTGACCACCCGGGAGACCGAGGTGCTGCGGCTGGTGGCCAAGGGCCTGTCGTACCGGCAGATCGCCGACCGGCTGGTGCTGTCGCACCGGACGGTGCAGAACCACGTGCAGAACACGCTCGGCAAGCTGCAGCTGCACAACCGGGTGGAACTGGTGCGGTACGCGATCGAGCAGGGCCTGGACGACGAGATCTGACGGCTCCGGCGGCCTGCGCGGGGGAGCCGGTCCCGGGCTGCGCCCCGCCCGGGACCGGCGCCCGCCGCCTCCTCAGCCGCGGACGGCCGCCGCCTCGCGCAGCAGGCCCGCCACGATCTCCACACCGTCGCGGGTCAGCACCGACTCGGGGTGGAACTGGAGGCCGGCGAAGCCGCGCCCGCGCAGGGCGTGCACGTCGCCGGTCACGGCGTCCCGGGCGACCTCGACGCCCTGCGCGGCCAGCCGGGCCGCGTCGGCGTCCGAGCAGCGCGCGGTGAACGTGTTGTAGAAGCCGACCGTGTGCTTGGTGCCGAACAGGTCGACGGTCTCCTGCGCGCCCTGGTACGGGACGGCCTTGCGGCCCAGCGCCAGCCCGAGTTCCGCCGCGAGCAGCTGGTGGCTGAGGCAGACCGCGAGCAGCGGCGCGGTGCGGTCACCGGACCGGACGGCGGACAGGGCGTCCGCGACGATCGGCCGCAGCACGGCCATCTTGGGGTCGTCGGCGAGCGCCGGGTCGCCGGGGCCGGGGCCGAGCACCAGCGGGCCGCGGTGTGCCGCCACCAGCTCGCGCAGCCCCGGCTCGTCGTAGCGGACGACGGTGACCTGGTGGCCGATCGAGGTGAGCAGGTGGGCGAGCATCGAGGTGAAGGTGTCCTCGCCGTCGACCACCAGGGTCGGCGCGGCCTCGGTGACCGGCGTCGGCGTCTGCATCCGCAGCCAGAACGGCGCGAGGCCGGCCCGCCGGGCGTCGAGGGCGGCCTGGACGCGGTGGTCGTCGGCCAGCCGGGGGCCGGTGGGGCCGGGCAGCCGGGCCGGCGCGGGCCGGGCGCCGATCGCGGTGAGCACTCCGGCGGCCTTGGCGTGGGTCTCGGCGACCTCGGACTCGGGGACGGAGTGGCGCACCAGCGTGGCGCCGACCCGGACGACCAGGCGGCCGGTGGCCGGGTCGATGTCGGCGGTGCGGATGCAGATCGGTGAGTCCAGCAGCTGCCCGCCGCTGGCGGAGCGGCCGATCAGGGCGAGCGCGCCGGAGTAGTAGCCGCGCCCGCCGGGCTCGTAGCGCCTGATGACCCGGGTGGCGTTCTGCACCGGGCTGCCGGTGACGGTGGCGGCGAACATCGTCTCGCGGAGCACCTCGCGGACGTCCAGCGAGGTGCGCCCGCGCAGCTCGTACTCGGTGTGGGCGAGGTGGGACATCTCCTTGAGCCGCGGCCCGAGCACCTGGCCGCCGAGGTCGCCGACCGTGCACATCATCTTGAGCTCTTCGTCGACGACCATCGTCAGCTCCTCCAACTCCTTGGGGTCGTGGAGGAATTGGAGCAGCGAGTCGATGTCCGAACCGCCGGTCGGATAGCGGTACGTGCCGGAGATCGGGTTCATCACGACGGTGCCGCCGCTCTGCCGGACGTGCACCTCGGGGGAGGCGCCGACCAGGACGCGCTCGCCGGTGTGCACCAGGTAGGTCCAGTACGCGCCGCGCTCCTGCTCCAGCAGCCGCCGGAACAGGGTGAGGGCCAGCGCGGGCGAACAGTGTCCGTCACCGGCTCCGCCGGGGGCTTCCAGGGTGGCGCTGAAGTCGCGCCGGATCACGAAGTTGGCGCCCTCGCCGTTGCCGATCTCGTCCTCGATCACCCGGCGCACGATCGCGGCGTACGCCTCGTCGTCGACGTCGAACGATCCGCCGGTGAGTGAGACCGGCAACTGCGGTAGTGCGGAGGTGAGTTCAGCCAGCGGAAGGGTGTGCTGTTCGGCCACCGCGAGGGCCTGCAGCGGGGTCCCGTCGTCGTGCGCCTCGAAGCCGCGCTCGCGGATCTGCCGGTACGGGACGAGCGCGAGCAGGTCGTGGACCGGTCCGCCGGCCGGGACGCCGGTGCGGACCGGCAGGTCGGCGAGGTTCCGGTAGCTGTCGACCGTGCCCAGCAGCACCTCGACGGTGTCCGGGGCGAGTCGGGGGGTGCGGCGGTGCAGCAGGGCGAACGCGGGGGCGTCGGGGGCGGTGAGGCGGGTGAGCAGGTCGGCGGTGGCGGTCACGGGGGCGGCTTCCTTCCGGGGGACTGGCGAGGTGCGGTGCTGGGTTCCGCTCCCGGAGGGCCGACTGCTCAGACGCCGACGGCCGCCCCGAGGGGCGGCCGTCGTGTTCGTCTAGGAACGCGCGATCGGTGGGCCACCCTTGGGGGAGGCCCACCACCAGGAGTGGGTGTGGGGCGCGTGCATGGGGCGAGCCTAGCCGATCGTGCGGGGAGGGTGAGCCCGGTCACGTGATTGTCCGAGTTGTGTCTCACCCCTCGGGCAATGGTCACGAATCGCTCGGGGCACCCCGTAGCCTTGACGGTGTGACCGTGACGAATCTCCACTCCTGGCAGTCCCTGCCCGCGGCGCAGCAGCCTGAATGGCCGGACCAAGAGGCTCTGCGCAAGACCCTTGCCGAGCTCGCCTCCTATCCGCCGCTCGTGTTCGCCGGCGAGTGCGACCAGCTGCGCGCCCGGCTCGGAGCCGTGGCGCGTGGGGAGGCGTTCCTGCTGCAGGGCGGCGACTGTGCCGAGGCCTTCGACGGCGTGTCGGCGGAGCACATCCGCAACAAGCTGAAGACCCTGCTGCAGATGGCCGCCGTGCTGACGTACGCGGCCTCGGTGCCGGTCGTGAAGGTCGGCCGGATCGCCGGCCAGTACTCCAAGCCGCGCTCCAAGTCGACCGAGACCCGCGACGGCGTGACCCTGCCGGTCTACCGCGGCGACTCGGTGAACGGCTTCGACTTCACCCCCGAGTCCCGCATCCCGGACCCGGAGCGCCTGAAGCGGATGTACAACGCGTCGGCCGCGACGCTGAACCTGGTGCGCGCGTTCACCACCGGTGGTTACGCGGACCTGCGCCAGGTGCACGCCTGGAACCAGGACTTCGTGCGCAACTCGCCGGCCGGCCAGCGCTACGAGCAGCTCGCCCGGGAGATCGACAACGCCCTGGCGTTCATGAACGCCTGCGGCGTGGCGCCGGAGGAGTTCAAGACCGTCGAGTTCTTCTCCTCGCACGAGGCGCTGATCCTCGACTACGAGACCGCGCTGACCCGCGTGGACTCGCGCACCGGCGAGCTGTACGACGTCTCCGGCCACATGGTGTGGATCGGCGAGCGCACCCGCCAGCTGGACCACGCGCACATCGAGTTCGCCTCGAAGGTCCGCAACCCGATCGGCGTCAAGCTCGGCCCGACCACCTCGGTCGACGAGGCGCTGACCCTGATCGAGAAGCTGGACCCGGAGCGCGAGCCGGGCCGCCTCACCTTCATCACCCGGATGGGCGCGGGCAAGGTCCGCGAGCACCTGCCCACCCTGGTGGAGAAGGTCACCGCGTCCGGCGCCCAGCCGGTGTGGATCTGCGACCCGATGCACGGCAACACCTTCGAGGCCTCCAGCGGTCACAAGACCCGCCGCTTCGACGACGTGCTCGACGAGGTCAAGGGCTTCTTCGAGGTGCACCGCGCGCTCGGCACCCACCCGGGCGGCATCCACGTGGAGCTGACCGGCGACGACGTGACCGAGTGCGTCGGCGGCGGCGACGAGGTGCTGGTCGACGACCTGCACCAGCGCTACGAGACGGCCTGCGACCCGCGGCTCAACCGCAGCCAGTCGCTGGACCTGGCGTTCCTGGTGGCGGAGATGTACCGCGGCCAGTGACCGGGTCTCCGGCGCCGAACGGTGCCGGGTGTGACGAAGGCCCCTCCGGATTCGGGACTCCCGAAGCCGGAGGGGCTTTTTCCTGCCCGGATCGCCGGGTAAGGTGAGGCTTAGTGAACTAAGGCAAGCCTTAGTCAAGATCGTTCCGCCAGAGGGCGCCGCACCACCCGGGAGAATCCGCGATGTACGTGTGCATGTGCCATGCGGTCACCGAGGACCAGGTGAAGAAGGCGATCGACGCGGGTGCCGATTCCCCGCGCCAGATCGCCCGGGGCTGCAAGGCCGGCACCGACTGCGGGTCCTGCGTCCGGCGGATCCAGGCGCTGCTCGGCGAGCACGGCGCCAGGCCCTGCCCGACCGCCCGCCTGGCCGCGAAGCTCGGCCTGGCCGAATCGCAGGCCCAGGCCGCGGCGGTCCCGGTCGTCCCGCTGCGCGCGGCCTGAGGGCTCAGGACTCCGGCTGCTCGATCACCTGGGCGATGTAGAGCGCCTCGCCGAGCTTCTCCAGGAGTTCCAGCTGGGTGTCGAGGTAGTCGATGTGGTGCTCCTCGTCGGCCAGGATGTCCTCGAAGATGTTCGCCGAGGTGACGTCGTTCTTGGCCCGCATCACCACGATCCCGCGCTTCAGCCGGTCGATCGCCTCGACCTCGATCTGGCGGTCCGCCTCGAACATCTCCTGGACCGTCTGGCCGATCCGGACGTGGAACAGCCGCTGGTAGTTCGGCAGCCCCTCCAGGAACAGGATCCGGTCGGTGAGGGTCTCGGCGTGCTTCATCTCGTCGAAGGACTCGTGCCGGGTGTACTTGGCGAGCTTCGTCCAGCCGAAGTTCTCCTGCATCTTGGCGTGCAGGAAGTACTGGTTGATCGCGGTGAGCTCCGCGGTGAGCTGCTCGTTGAGGAACTCGATGACCTCTGGATCGCCTTGCATGGCGGTGCCTCCCTGCGCTACGTCCTGGCTGTGACTCCTGCGCTGCGCATCCTGGCACCGAAATGGGAGGAAGTTCCAGTAAGTTCACACTCACTAGGACATGTGTCGGAATATCCGATTTGAGAGGAAGTGGGTCGACCGCTGGTCCGTACGGGCAGGGCGTGTGACCTCGTGAAGGGGCGCGCGCGGAGCCTCGTCCGCCGTCTGTCACCATGGAGCCATGGGTCAGTCCGAACAAGAACCGTTTCCGCCGTCTGACCCGAGGCTCCCCCCGGGGCAGCGCGCGCAGCGCGGCTGGCCCGCCCTGCACTACGGGCCCGTGCCCCGGTTCAAGCCGCTGACCTGGGACCTCCAGGTGTTCGGCGCCACCGCCTCGGCGGAGAAGCACAGCTGGGACTTCGAGGCCTTCCACGCCCTGCCGCGCACCACCGTCGTCGCCGACCTGCACTGCGTCACCAAGTTCACGGTGCTCGGCAACGAGTGGACGGGCGTGCCGGCCGCCGCCCTCCTCGACCTGGTGCCCCCCGCGCCCGGCGTCACCCACGTCATGGTCTGGGCCGAGTACGGCTACAGCGCCAACCTGCGGCTGGCCGACTTCGCCGACCCGCGGACGATCTTCGCCACCCACCGCAACGGCGAGCCGCTGACCGCCGAACACGGCTTCCCGGTCCGGCTGATCGTCCCGGGGCTGTACGCCTGGAAGGGCCCCAAGTGGGTCCGCGCGGTGGAGTACATGCGGGCCGACCGCCGGGGCTTCTGGGAGGAGCGCGGCTACCACAACCTCGCCGACCCGTGGCGCGAGCAGCGCTACTCCTACCAGGAGGAGCCGGGGGACGGACCGCTCCGCTGAGCCTGGCGAAGTCCTGTGCCTGGCGAACTCCCGCACCCGGTGATCTCTCGAACCCGGCGAACTCTCCTAGAAGAACGGGAAGTTGACCGTCACCGTGGTGTGCTGCGGGCGTCGCTCGCCGGCCGCCGGGGACTGGCTGGACACCTTGCCGGTGCCGAACAGGTTGACCCCGCTGGTCTGCATCGTGAAGCCGGCCGCCTGCAGCGCCTTCGCCGCGTCGTCCTTGCTCATCCCGGTGACGTCCGGGATCGGCACCATGCCCTTGCTGACCACCAGCGCGACCGCGGTGTTCTCCTGCAGCAGCTGCCCGGCCGCCGGCGAACTGCTGATCACCACGCCCTCCGGCACGGTGTCGCTGTACGTCCCGGTCACGCCGCCCCTGGTCAGCTGGAGCGCGGTCAGCGCGTCGGCGGCCTGGTCGGAGGTCTTCCCGGTGAGATCCGGCACCGCGATCCGCTTGGGGCCCTTGGAGACGGTGACCGTCACGGTGTCGCTCTTGCGGGTCCGCGCGCCCACCCCGGGGTCGGTGGCGATCACCTGCCCGGCCGGGACGCTCTCGCTGAACGTCTCGACGAACCGGCCGTGCATGCCCTCCTTGTCCAGGATCCGCTGCGCCTCGGCCCGGTCCTTGCCGAGCACGCCGGGCATCGGCCCGTACAGCGCCTCGGACAGCCCGTACGTCGCGCCGCCGACCGCGAGCACCAGGGCGGCCAGTGCGGCGACCCAGACCAGTGGCCTGCGGGGGAAGCGGCGCAGCAGGCCGGGCCGGCGCCGGCGCACCGGGGTCGGCTCGTCGTACGGGCGCGGCTCGACCAGCAGCTGGTCCATCAGCTCCGCCGGCACGTCCAGCACGCTGGTGTGCTCCGGCGCCGGGGCGTCGGCGGGCTGCGGCAGCGGCTGGATCACCGAGGTCGGCTCGCTGGTCGGGTAGCGCGGGCTGGGCCGGGTGGAGGCGGGCGGCTCGGCGTCCAGCTCGGCCGGGGTGAGCGTGCGGCGCAGCCGCTGGAGGGCGGCGAGCAGCTCGACCGCGTCGTACGGGCGGGCCTCGGCCGTCCGGGCGCAGGCGCCGGCCACTATGGCGTCCAGTGCGGGGCCGACGGCGGGGGCGATCAGCGAGGGGGCGGGGACGTCCTCGTGCAGGTGCTTGTACATGACCTGGACGGGGTTGTCGCCGGTGTGCGGGCGGCGGCCGGTGAGCATCTCGTAGAGCAGGATGCCGGCCGCGTAGACGTCGACCCGCTGGTCGGTGGGGGCGTCCGGGAGGATCTGCTCGGGGGCCAGGTAGGAGACGGTGCCCAGGACGGTGCCGCCGGTCGCGGTGCTGGTCGAGGTGGGCGCGCCGTCGGCGGTGCCCAGGACCCGGACCAGGCCGAAGTCGGCGACCTTGACCAGCCCGGCCTCGGTGATCAGCACGTTCTCCGGCTTGACGTCGCGGTGCACCAGCCCGGCCCGGTGGGCGGCGCCGAGGGCGGCGAGCACCGGCTCCAGCACGTCCAGCGCGGCCCGGACGGACAGCGCACCGCGGTCGCGCAGCAGGTCCCGCAGGGTGCGGCCGGGCACGTACTCCATGGCGAGGAAAACGTTTCCGCCGTCCGCGCCCTGGTCGAAGACGTTCACCACGTTCGGGTGGGTGAGCCGGGCGACCGCCTTGGCCTCGCGGATGAACCGGGCGGTGAAACCGTCGTCCCCGGCCAGCGCGGGGTGCATCACCTTGAGCGCGACGACCCGGTCCAGCCGGGTGTCGGTGCCCTGGTAGACGGTGGACATCCCGCCGGTCGCGATGCGCTGCTCGACCCGGTACCGGCCGTCGAGCAGGGTACCGATCAGCGGGTCGTGCAATGCCATGTCCACCCGGGGGAGTCTAGTGCCGTGCTCACCCGCCGGACCCGGAGGACACCGCCCCCGGGCCCGGCTGTGCCCGGCTTGTGACACGGGACACGCGGCTCCCGCGGCGTCAGAACGCCGGGTGCTCGCGGGTGTCCAGGCTCGCCCGGCCGGCCATCGCCGAGGAGGCCTCGGCGTGGAAACGGCGCGGGATGCGGCCGGCCCGGTGCGCGAGCCGGCCCGCCTCGGCGGCGTGCCGCATCGCCTCGGCCATCAGCACCGGGTCCTGGGCCCGGGTCACCGCGGAGGCGAGCATCACCGCCGCGCAGCCCAGTTCCATCGCCAGGGCGACGTCCGAGGCGGTGCCGGCGCCCGCGTCCAGGATCACCGGGACGCCCGCGCCCTCCACGATCAGCTGGAAGTTGTGCGGGTTGCGGATGCCCAGGCCGGAGCCGATCGGCGAGCCCAGCGGCATGATCGCCGCGCAGCCGACGTCCTCCAGCTTGCGGGCCAGCACCGGGTCGTCGTTGGTGTACGGCAGCACCGTGAAGCCGTCGTCGACCAGGGTCTCGGCGGCGTCCAGCAGCTCGATCGGGTCCGGCAGGAGGGTCCGCTCGTCGGCGATCACCTCCAGCTTCACCCAGTCGGTGCCGAGCGCCTCGCGGGCCAGCCGGGCGGTCAGCACGGCCTCGCCGGCGGTGAAGCAGCCGGCCGTGTTGGGCAGGACCCGGATGCCGTTGCGGGTCAGCACGTCCAGGACGGAGCCCTGGGTGCCGGTGTCGACCCGGCGCATCGCCACGGTGGTCAGCTCGGTGCCGGAGGCCAGCAGCGCCCGTTCCAGGATCTCCAGGCTGGGCGCGCCGCCGGTGCCCATGATCAGTCGGGAGCCGAACGGCGTTCCGGCGATGGTGAGTTGGTCGTCGGCCATGGTCAGCCTCCCTGGACGGCGGTGAGGATCTCGATCCGGTCGCCCGCCGAGAGTTCCGTGTCGGGCCACGAACTGCGGGGCACCACGGTCTCGTTGAGTGCGGCGGCGACACCGCTGTGGGCGGCGCTGAGGCCGGCCACCACCTCCGCGAGGGTGGTCGTGGCGGACACCCGGCGGGGCTCGCCGTTGACGGTCAGTGCGATCTCGGTCATGCGGAGGCCTTCGTGGTGGAGCGGTCGGGGGAGAACCTGGTGGGCGTGAACGGCTTTGCCAGGTCGGGCAGTTCGCCGGTCGCCAGGTACTCGGCGAGCAGGTCGGCGGTCACCGGGGTGAGCAGCACGCCGTTGCGGTAGTGGCCGGTGGCGGCGACCAGTCCGGGCAGCGCGGTCGGGCCCAGCAGTGGGGCGTTGTCCGGCGAGCCGGGCCGCAGCCCCGCCGAGGTCTCCACGAGCGGGAGTTCGGTGATGCCCGGGACCAACTCGTGGGCGTCGCGCAGCAGTTCGTACACCCCGCCGGCGGTGACCGTGGTGTCGTAGCCCTGTTCCTCGGTGGTCGCGCCGATCACCAGCTCGCCGTTCTCCCGGGGCACCAGGTACAGGTGTCGGCCGCGCACCACCGCGCGGACGTTGCGGGACAGGAACGGCCGGTACGCCTCGGGGATCCGCAGCCGCAGGATCTGTCCCTTCACCGGGCGGATCGCCGGCAGCACGCCCTCGGGCAGCCCGGGCAACCGGTGGCTGTGCGGGCCGGCCGCGAGCACCACCTGCTCGGCGGTCAGGGTCTCCTGCGGGCCGAGGCGGGCGCCGACCGCGCGGCCGTTCTCGACCAGCAGCCCGACGGCCTCGGCGCGGTGGATCACGACCCCGGCGCGTTCGCAGGCGGCCAGCAGGGCGGTCAGCAGGCGGCGGGGATCCACCTGGTGGTCGTCCGCGGCGTGCAGGCCGCCACGCACGCCGGGGGCGAGCATCGGCTCCAGCTTGCGGGCCTCCCGGCCGGTCAGCCAGGCCGAGTCCAGGCCGAGCCGCTGGTGGAAGGCGTGCAGTTCGCGCAGTTCCTCGCGGTCGTCGGAGTCCAGCGCGACCGCGATCGTGCCGCACCGGCGGTACCCGGTGTCCAGGCCGCCGCTCGCCTCGGTGAGCTCGGCGGCGAAGTCCCCGTACCGCCGGTTGGAGGCCATCCCGAGGCGCAGCAGCGGCTCCTCGCCGTACTGCAGCTCGGTGACCGGGGCGAGCATCCCGGCCGCGACCCCGGCCGCCCCGCCGCCGGGGGAGGGGTCGACCACCAGGATCCTCTTCAGTCCGAGCTGCGCGGCGCGCCAGGCGACGGCGAGGCCGATGATGCCCCCGCCGATCACCAGCACGTCGGCACGGGTGCTTTCGGGCAAGCGTGACAAAGCTGCTCTTCTCCCTTCGCCGGTATGACCCGGATCAGGTTCGGACGGTCGCGGGCCGTGCCAGCCCGCCTCTCAGCCCGGTACGCCGGGCTCCCGTGATGGTGTCCCCACCATAACGCCGGGGTCGGCCCGGCCGAAGGCCCGTACGAAGGGTGGACGGGCCGGTGGGGCGCCCGGGGCCGCTGAGTACAGTGACGGGCGTGGCAGAGCTGAGCGGAACGGATCGGGTGGTCGTCGTCGGGGCCGGGCTGGCCGGGGCGCAGTGCGCCCTGAAGCTGCGGCAGGGTGGCTGGCCGGGGCGGATCACGCTGGTCGGCGAGGAGCCGCACGCGCCGTACGACCGGCCGCCGCTGTCCAAGGACGTGCTGCTCGGCAAGGCCGACGCCACCACCCTGGACATCGACTACCCGCACCTCGGCATCGAGGTGCTCACCGGCCGCCGCGCCACCGGCCTCACCCCCGGCGTGCTGCACACCGACGACGGCGACCTCCCGTACGGCGCGCTGGTGATCGCCACCGGCGCCACCCCGCGCGCCCTGCCCGGCGCCGAGCGCGCGCACCTGCTGCACACCCTGGACGACGCGCTGGCGCTGCGCGCCCTGCTGCGGCCCGGTCGGCGGCTGGTACTGGTCGGCGCGGGCTGGATCGGCGCCGAGGTGTCCACCGCGGCGCGCGCCGCGGGCTGCGAGGTGACCGTGGTCGAGGCGGGCCCCGCGCCCGTCCCCGGCGCGCTGCCGACCGAGGTCGGCTCGGCGATGGCCGCCTGGTACGCCGAGGCCGGCGTCGACCTGCGCTGCGGGGTCGGCGTGGCCGCCGTCGAGCCCGGCGCGGTGCTGCTGGCGGACGGCTCGCACCTGCCCGCCGACGAGGTGGTGGTCGGCGTCGGCGCCCGGCCCGCGACGGGCTGGCTGGCCGGCTCCGGCGTCGAACTGGACGAGACCGGCGCGGTCCTGGTGGACGAGCGGCTGCGGACGGGCCTGCCCGGCGTCTTCGCGGCCGGCGACTGCGTCAGCTACCCGTCCGCCCGCGCCGGGGCCCGGCTGGCCGTCCAGCACTGGGACCACGCGCTGCAGTCCGGCGAGGCCGCGGCCGCCGCCGTGCTCGGCGCGGACGCGCCGCCGTACGACCCGGTGCCGTACTTCTGGTCGGAGCAGTTCGGGCGGATGGTCCAGTACGCCGGGCGGCACGCCGAGGGCGACGAACTGCTGTGGCGCGGCGGCCCGCAGGACGCCTCCTGGACGGTGCTCTGGCTGCGCGACGGGGTGCCGAGCGCGCTGCTGGCCGTCGACCGGCCGCGCGACCTCACCCAGGGCCGCCGGCTGATCGAGCGCGGCACCGCGCTGGACCCGGCCCGGGCGGCCGATCCGGCGGTGCCGCTGAAGTCGGCCACTGCTTGACGGGGCCCTGACGGGGCCCTGACGGGGCCCTGACGGCGCCCTGGCGGGGCCTCTGGTGCGCGGCGGGCCCCCGAGGTGGCAGTCTGGTGGCGTGAGTGAGATCGAAAGCAAGATTGAAGCCCTGGTCCCCGAGTGGATGTACCTGCCCGACATCTCGGAGCAGTGGGGCGTCCGCGTCACCGAGGTCCGCGACCTGGTGCGCAGCGGCGGCCTGATCGCCGTCCGGCGGGGCCCGAACAAGTCGCTGCAGGTGCCCGCGGCGTTCATCGACGGTCCCGGGCTGGTCAAGCACCTGTCCGGCACCCTGACCGTCCTGCGTGACTGCGGGTACAGCGACGTCGAGATCCTGGAGTGGCTGTTCACCGAGGACCCGTCGCTGCCCGGCAGCCCGATCCAGGCGCTGCGCGAGAACCGCGGCACCGAGGTCAAGCGCCGCGCCCAGGCGATGCTGATCTGATGGCGGCGGACTCTCCGCGCGCCCGGCTGGCCGACGCCCGGCTGTACCTGTGCACCGACGCCCGCCGCGAGCAGGGCGACCTCGCCGAGTTCCTGGACGCGGCGCTGGCCGGCGGGGTGGACATCGTCCAGCTCCGCGACAAGGGGCTGGAGGCCAAGCAGGAGCTGGCGGCCCTGGAGGTCTTCGCAGACGCCTGCCGCCGCCACGGCAGGCTGCTGGCCGTCAACGACCGCGCCGACGTCGCGCACGCGGCCCGGCCGGACGTGCTGCACCTCGGGCAGGACGACCTGCCGGTGCCGGCCGCCCGGGCGATCCTGGGCGACGAGGTGCTGATCGGGCGGTCCTGCCACGCCGAGTCCGAGGTGGACGCGGCGGTCGCCGAGCCCGGCGTGGACTACTTCTGCACCGGCCCGGTCTGGCCGACCCCGACCAAGCCGGGCCGCCCGGCGCCGGGCCTCGGCCTGGTCTCGTACGCGGCGAAGCAGAGAACCGACCGGCCGTGGTTCGCCATCGGCGGCATCGACCTCGGCAACCTCGACGAGGTGCTGGCCGCAGGAGCCCGCCGGATCGTCGTGGTCCGCGCCATCACCGCCGCCGACGACCCGCGGGCCGCCGCCGCCGAACTGTCCCGGCGGGTGCGTTCGGCCTGACCCCCGGCGCGCGGGCCGCCGCCGTCCCCGGTACTGGCGGACTTCTCAGTACTTGCGGACGGTGGCGGCCTCGGCCAGCGCCAGCAGCACCGCGCGGGCGCGCCCGTCGACGAGCGGCGCCGCCTCCAGTGCGGCCAGCGACTGCCGCAGCAGCTCGTCGATCCGGCGCTCCACCCGCTCGGGCGCCCCGCTGCGGGCCACCAGGGCGCGCAGCCCGGCGACCTCCTCGGACGCCAGGTCCGGGGCGCCGAGCCGCTCGTCCAGGTACCGGGCGTCGGCGGCCGACAGACCCCGCATCGCGTGCGCCACCAGCAGGGTGCGCTTGCCCTCGCGCAGGTCGTCCCCGGCCGGCTTGCCGGTGACCGCCGGATCCCCGAAGACGCCGAGCAGGTCGTCCCGCAGCTGGAAGGCCTCGCCCAGCGGCAGCCCGAACGCCCCGAACGCCGCCACCAGCTCCGGGCCGGCCCCGGCCAGCAGCGCGCCGACCTGCAGTGGGCGCTCGATCGTGTACTTCGCCGACTTGTAGTGCAGCACCGTCTGCGCCCGCTCCAGCGCGCCCTCGTCCGCCGAGTCGCCGGCCACCGGCTCCAGCACGTCCAGGTACTGGCCGACCATGACCTCGGTGCGCATCAGGTCGAACACCGGCTTGGCGGCCAGCACCGCGGCCGGCTCCAGGCCCGAGCGCAGGAACAGCTCGTCGCACCAGATCAGCAGCAGGTCGCCGAGCAGCACCGCCGCCGAGGCGCCGTACTGCTCGCGGTCGCCGCGCCAGCCGCTGTCCCGGTGCAGCGCCTCGAAGCGGCGGTGGATCGAGGGCAGGCCGCGGCGGGTGTCGCTGCGGTCCATCAGGTCGTCGTGCACCAGGGCGCTCGCCTGGAGCAGCTCCAGCGCGGCCGCCGCGTTCGCGATCCCCTCGCCGTCGGCCGGGCCGCCGGCGCCGCGCCAGCCCCAGTAGCAGAAGGCCGGGCGCAGCCGCTTGCCGCCGTCCAGCAGGAAGTCGCGCAGGGCGTCGGCGGCGGGGGCGAGCTGCGGGGAGATCGTGCCCAGCAGGGCGGACTGGTCGTCCATGAACGCGGCGAGGGCGGCGTTGACGCGCGCGCGGACGTCCTCCACGTCAATGGGGTTGGCCGGCCGGTTGCTGGACGAGGTCACGATGAGGCTCCGCTGGTTCGCTGGGGTGCAGCAAGCGTAGCGGGGCAGCCGGGAACGGATGTGCGAGTTGGAGTGCGGGCCAGGGCGGGCGCCGGCCCTCGTCGGCCCGGGCGCCGGTCGGAAGCGGCCCCGGGTGGTCGAAACCTCGGGTGGAATGTCGAGTGGAATGGCGTCCGCCACTTGTCTCAATCCGTGGTACCGAGTTGTCCGGCTCCTTCGAACGCCCGATAACCTGCCAGCATGGCACTCGGCATCGCTTCCACCAGACCGGATCGCGCACTGACGGTCCGCGAGCTCCTGGCGGCCGGAAAGCGGTCCTTCTCCTTCGAGTTCATGCCCCCGCGCACCGAGGTCGGCGAGCAGAAGCTCTGGGACGCCATCCGCCGGCTCGAACCGCTCGACCCCAACTTCGTCTGCATGACGTACGGCGCCGGCGGCTCCTCGCGCGAGCGCACCGTCAACATGGTCGGCCGGATCGCCACCGAGACCACGCTGACCCCGGTCGCCCACCTGACCGCCGTCGATCACTCGGTCGCCGAGCTGCGCAACATCATCGGCCAGTACGCCGACCAGGGCGTCCGCAACGTCCTCGCGGTCCGGGGCGACCCGCCCGGCGACCCCCTGGGCGAGTGGGTCCGGCACCCGGACGGCGTCACCTACGCGTACGAGCTGGTGGAGCTGATCAAGGGCATCGGTGACTTCTGCGTCGGCGTCGCCGCCTCGCCGAACATGCACCCGCGCTCGACCGACTGGGACGACGACATCCGGCACTTCGTCGGGAAGATCCGGGCGGGCGCCGACTACGCGATCACCCAGATGTTCTTCGAGGTCGACGACTACCTGCGGCTGCGCGACCGGGTCACCGCCGCCGGCTGCGAGACGCCGATCATCCCGGAGATCATGCCGGTCACCAACGCCAAGCAGCTGGAGCGCTTCCCCCAGCTGAGCGGCTCCGCCTTCCCCGCCGACCTGGAGGCCCGCCTGCGGGCCGCCATCGACGACCCGGCGGCGCTGCGCGCCATCGGCATGGAGCACGCCACCGCGATGGCCGAACGCCTGCTCGCCGAAGGCGCGCCGGGCCTGCACTTCATCACGCTCAACCACTCCACGGCGACGCTGGAGATCTACCAGAACCTCGGCCTGCACCAGCGCCACGCCTGACCGGACCCCGCGAGACCGGACGTTCACCGGCCCGTCACCGCCCCGACGGTGACGGGCTCGGTCGTGTGCGCCGGGTCCGCGGCCGGCGGGAACGCGATGCGGTACCCCGGCCGTTGAACCGGTACAGTCGCCGCACACGCGCGGCGAGCGCGGGCACGCGACTGGAGGTAGCGGGCGGATGGGCATCGGGTACCTGCTGCTGTACGTCGCGTTGGCGGTGGTGGCGCTCTGGCTGGTCGCCGAGGTCCTGCTGCAGAACCGGGCCCCGCTGCACTGGCGGGCCCTCGCCCTGGTCGGCTTCCTCGCAGTGGCCGCCGGCATGACCCTCGGCTCGGTCCCGGTGATCGGCGCCGGCGCCGTGCTGTTCGCGCTCGGCCAGACCTTCGTCACCCTCTCCGTGAAGCGCGGGTACCGGGCCGGCTGGTCGCTGCGCAAGGCCGACGGCGCCCTGCCCGGCCCGCTCGCCAAGGTGCCGCTGCTCGGGGCCCTCACCGGCGGCGCGGTCGCCGTGGCCGCCGTCGAGGCCGGCGAGGAGCGGGTCGGCGAGGTCAGCGCCGTCGAGGAGACCCGGATCACCGCCCCGGCCGCCGAGGACGTCCCCGAGGTCGAGCAGACCGCCGCCTTCGAGATGCAGGAACTCGCCCAGGACGGCGTCTACGCGCCCGCCTACTACGAGCAGCAGCCGCACGACCCGTACGCCGAGGCCTACCAGGCCGGCTACGACACCGCCCAGCCGCAGCCGACCTACGAGCAGCAGCAGTGGCAGGGCCAGCAGCAGCCCGCCTTCGCCTACGACCAGGGCTACGGCGGCTACCCGCAGCAGCCGGACCCGTACGGCGGCTACCCCCAGCAGGACCAGTACCAGGCCTACCCCCAGCAGCAGCCCGGCTGGGAACAGCACCCGCAGCAGCAGTGGCAGACGCCCCAGCAGCACCCGGGCCAGCACCCCGAGCAGCACCCGCCGGGCATCCCGCAGCAGCAGTCGTACGACCACACCTACGGCTACCAGCAGCAGAACACCTGGCCGCAGGGCTGAGCCCCCGGTCTGGGCCCGGCGGTCGCTAGGCCGGGCCGATGAGGTCGGCGGCGATGCAGGCGGACATGCCGGACCGGGCCAGTCCGCCGCCCGGGTGGGCCGCTCCGCCGATCAGGTAGAGGCCGGGGACGGGCGACTCGTTGGCGGGCTGGAGCCACCACCCGTCCGAACCGGCGAACGCGGGCCGGGGCACCGAGCCGCCGAGCGCACCGGTCTCCCGGCGGGTGTCGTCCGGAGTGCGGACGACCCGCCACAGCACCCGCTCGCGCAGGCCCAGCCCGGCGGCGTCGGCGTGGGCCAGCAGCTGGTCCGCGTAGTGCTCGGCGAGACCGGGGGCCGTCCAGTCGACGTCGCCCTGGGCCGGGACGGTCGCGGTCAGCACCACGCTCTCGTGCGCGTCGTCGGGGCGCAGGGAGGGATCGTCCGGGCGCAGCACCTGGAGGGTGGGGCGTCCGCACGGCGGGGCCGAGAGCGTCAGGGCGTTCTGCTCGGCGGCCGGGTCGGCGGCGTGCACCACCGTCCGGTGCGCGGTGCCGTCCGGCCGGGGGCCGCGCAGGGCGAGCAGCACGCTGAACCGGCCGGGCACCTCGGACGGCTCCCACTCCTCGGTGTCGAGCCCGGGCCACCGGGCGACACCGTGGCCGAACAGGGCCCTGGTGTCCATCGAGGAGACCACCAGGTCCGCGTCGATCCGGCCGTCCGGGGTGTCGACGCCGCAGGCCCGGCCGTCCTTGAGGACCACCTCGGTGACCGGGGTGCCGAAGCGGAACTCCACCCGGCGCAGCTCGCAGCGCCGGTGGACCGCGTCCGCCAGGGCCCGCAGGCCGCCGCGGACGTACCAGACGCCGAAGGACTGCTCCATGTACGGCAGCACGGTGGCCCCGGCGGGGGCGGTCCCCGGGGGTAGGCCGAAGCGCAGGGCGTGCTCGGACAGCAGGGCGGTGAGGCCGGGGTGGCCGCCGAGTTCGCGGGCGGCGACGTCGGCGAGGGTCCACGGGCGGGGCCGGCCGAGCCGGGCGAGCAGGCCGCGCCGGGGCGGGACGGGGTAGGGGTCGGTGTGCAGCGGCGTCCGGTCGGCCGGGAGCGGCTCCTCCAGGAGCGGGCGGCGAGTGGCCTCCCAGACCGTCCGGCCGTGGTTCATGACCTCGCTCCAGCGGGCGCCGGAGCCGGCGCCGAAGGCGGCGTCCAGAGCCTGGCTGACGCCGCCGCGGGAGGCGTTGGGCAGGGTGACGGCGGTGCCGTCCGGGAACAGGTGCCGGCTCTCCGGGTCCACCGGGGCGAGGTCGACGAGCTGCTCCAGCGGCTCCTTGCCGGTCTTCAGCGCGAGGTCGCGGTAGACGGCCGGGAGGGTCAGCAGGCCGGGGCCGGTGTCGAAGGCGAAGCCGTCGCGCTCGTACCGGCCGACCATGCCCCCGTACGTGCCGCCGGCCTCGCAGACCGTCACCCGGTGTCCGAGGGTCGCCAGCCGGGAGGCCGCCGCGAGCCCGCTCATTCCTGCGCCGATGATGACGATCCGTGCCATGGCATCTGATCCTAGGGCCGTCGGACGTACGTCCGGTCCGCCCCCTCCTCGCGGGCGGCGCGGGCCGCGCGGCGTTCACGGCGGCGGGCCCGGAAGGCGCGGATCCGGCTGATCGCGAACCAGACCAGCAGCAGGCCGACGGCGAGCAGGACGGCGGCGATCGAGGCGGCCAGCCAGGGGTGGAAGATCGCCAGGGAGACCAGGCCGGCCACCGAGACGTCCTCCGCCAGGCTGACCGCGATGTTGCTGGCCGGCTCCGGCGAGGTGTTGACCGCCATCCGCAGCGAGGCCTTGACCAGGTGGCTGACCAGCGCCGTCGTGCCGCCCATCGCGCCCGCCGCGACCTCGCCGAGCGAGCCCGGGTCGGCGCTGGCGATCAGCGCTCCGACGGTGGCGCCCGCGATCGGCCGGATCACGGTGTGCACGGAGTCCCAGAGGCTGTCGACGAACGGGATCTTGTCGGCCACCGCCTCCAGCAGGAACAGCACGGCGGCCGCGATCAGCACGTCGGTGCGCTCCAGCGCGGGCGGCACCGAGTCCGCGCCGGCGAACCGGCCCATCAGCCCGAGCAGCAGCACCACCGCGTAGGCGTTGATGCCGCTGGCGAGTCCGCTGGTGAAGATCAGCGGCACGATCGTCATGGCTTCCCCCTCCTCATCGCTTCCCCCTCCTTGTGGCAACCGTGGCCGGGCCGCCCCGGCCACGCCGTACCGTACCTGGACGTACCGGGTCGGCCCGCCGGTTCCGGCCACGGCCGGGCCCGGGCGCCGGCGGATCTGAGTACGCGTACTCAGATCCCGGGTTGAGTACGCCAACGGATGGCCCGCTGTGGGCCCGGGACGGGAGAGTGGTGCCACTCGGGACGGCGGCGCGTCGGGCGTCACGCCCCGGGAGGCGGATCCGTCCGTCCACCGGTTCCTGAGGGGCCGGGGGACGGCGGCGGAGGTCCGCCACGGGAGCCGGTCACGGGCCCTGCACCGCCGACACGGGGCGGCGGAGCGGGCCGGGGGGAGATCGGCCACCGGAACGGGGAGCTCGCCACCGCCGTCCGTGGGGGAACGGCGGCGCGGCGGCGTACGGCGGCGGTGCGGGGCCGGGGGGAGGCCCGCGCCCGCCGCCGGTCACCCGGTCGGGTCCCGTTGTCAGTGGTCCCGTTCACGATGGAGGGGCACGGACCATCCGGTCCGCGCGCTGCCTCGGAACGGGGGAGACCATGACCATCAGCCATCCTGAGCCCGTCACCGCCCGCCTCCACTCCGCCGCCCTGCCGTTCTCCCCGGGCGGGCGCCCGGGTGGCGGGGACGTCCATCCCGTACTGCGCCGGATCGCCGCGCCGCCGGCCGCCCTCGACCTGCTCGCCGACGCCCACCGCACGCTCGCCCGGGCCCGTGTCCTGGAGGACCCGCTGGAGCGGTACGCCACCGCCCATCTGGCCGCGCTGCGCACGGTGGCGGCCGTGCTCGCGGTGCGCGGCCGGCCGGAGAAGAGCCCGCGTCGGCGCAAGGCCATCCGCAGTGCCTGGGAGGTGCTGCCCGAGGTGGCCCCCGAGCTGGCCGAGTGGGCGCTCTACTACGGCGCCGGCGCCCGCCGCCGGGCCGCCGCCGAGGCCGGGATCAGGGGCGCCGCCTCGGCCCGCGACGCCGACGATCTGGTCCGCAACTCCGCCCTGTTCCTGCGCCTGGTCGAGCGCCTGCTCGGCTTGCGTCCGGCCCCGCCGGCGCCACGGCTGCCGCTGGACGGCGACGAGCCGCCGGGGGTGACGGGCCCCGCCACCCGCCCGGTCTAAGGTGGAGGCATCCTGATCGATCTGCACGTGCCAAGGAGCCCCACCTTGTACCCGACGCGTCCCCGCAGTGCCCTGCGTACCGCCGTGGTGTGGGAGGTGGTGCGGGCAGCCCTGGAGAAGCGGGTGGCCGAGCTGGACCAGCCGGTGCTCGACGTGGTCGACACCGGCGGCGGCACCGGCAACTTCGCCGTGCCGGTGGCCAAGCTCGGCCACCGGGTCACCGTGGTCGACCCGAGCCCGGACGCTCTGTTCGCGCTGGAGCGCCGGGCCGCCGAGGCCGGGGTGACGGACCTGGTCCGGGCCGTCCAGGGCGACACCCAGACGCTGCCCGAGCTGATCGCCCCCGGCACCGTGGACGCGGTGTTCTGCCACGGCGTGCTGGAGGTCGTGGACGACCCGGCGGAGGCGCTCGGCAGCCTGGCCGGCACCCTGCGCCCGGGCGGCCTGGTGAGCCTGCTGGCCGCCAACCGCAACGGCGCCGTGCTGGCCCGCGCGCTGGCCGGGCACTTCACCGAGGCCCGGACGGTGCTGTCCGGGACCGACGGCCGCTGGGGCGAGCAGGACCCGATGCCGCGCCGCTTCACCGGCGAGGAGCTGGGCCGCCTGGCCGAGGGCGCGGGCCTGCGGGTGGAGTCGGTGCACGGCGTCCGGGTCTTCGCCGACCTCGTCCCCGGTGTGCTGGTGGACGCCGAGCCGGGCGCGCTGGAGGCGCTGCTGAAGCTGGAGGAGGCCGCCGCCGCGCAGCCCGCCTTCCACGCCGTGGCGACCCAGCTGCACCTGCTGGCCACCCTGGCCTGAGCCGTCGCGAGACCTCCCCGCCGCCGTACGGTTCGCACACCGTCCGGCGGCGGTTCGCTTCCCGGATGCCTGCAGGCCTCGTCCGTGTGGTCCGGAACCTGCCCAGGTCCGAACCGATTCCACCCGTTCGGGCACTTGTCCGGACCTTGTCGCGTTGGGACGGGTGCGGCCGTGCCCGGTCGAAGTGGCCCGTCCCACGCGGCGCAGACCACCCCGTAACGGGCCCACGGACCGTATGATCTGGGTAAAGCCGGAAAGCATGACAGCCGGATACGTGGGGCATATGGACGACACGGGCCGGGTCCCCCCGCACAGGCGTCCGACCGTGTGCCCCGATGGCTGATTGGACTTTGCCTCCCCGACCGGGGTGGCGGACCGGTCGCACCCGCGACCGACGAGTAGGAGGACTCCGTGCCGCTCTCGGAGCACGAGCAGCGACTGCTCGACCAGATGGAGCGAGCGCTGTATGCCGAAGATCCCAAATTCGCGACGGCGCTTGAGGGAACCGGGCTGCGCACCTACACCCGCCGGCGGGTGTACCTGGCCATCGCCGGCTTCGTGGTGGGCATCGGCCTGCTGATGGGCGGGATGGTCGTCCCCGATCAGATCTGGGTCAGCGTCGTGGGTTTCCTGGTGATGCTCGGGTGCGCGGTGTTCGCCGTGACCGGCTGGCGCCGCGGGCCCGCCGGCCAGGGCTCCGGCCCCCGGCCGGCCGCCGCGCCGCGCCGCAAGGCCGGGATGATGGACCGGGTGGAACAGCGCTGGCAGCGCCGTCGGGACGAGCAGACCGGCGGCTTCTGAGCCGCACACGGCACGCCCGCCGGGGCGCGCACACGCTGGACGAACGCCGGGGGCGGGCAGTCGGATCGACTGCCCGCCCCCGGCGTTCGCGTTGCTCCGGAACGGCTCGGGACCCCCTCGGGGATCCCCCGGAGCCCGCTCAGGACTCCGGGCCGCGGCTCCGCCGGGAGAGCACCCGCCGCACCGGGCCGGAGACCGCCGCGGACACCCGGCCGACCCGGGTGCCGATCGCCGTCCGGGCCGTCCGCAGGGCGTCGGAGATCCGCCACCACAGCTGGGCCGAGGACGGCGGCAGCAGCACCGCCCTGGCCCGCTCGACCCGGCCGGCGGTGGCCCGCAGGCCCTGCCGGGCGGTGCGGACGTCGGCCGCCAGCGGGGCGGTGGTGACCTGGCCGGACGGGGCGTAGAGCACCCGTTCGGTGGCCAGTGCCAGCCGCCCGGTGGCCGCCGCCGAGTCCGCGTCCAGCTCCGCCTTCTCGGTGATCCGCCGGGCGGTCGAACGCGGGGTGCGTGACTCGTCCGGGGGAATTCCGAGGTCCCAGGCGGAGTCGATCAGCTCGTCCCAGGCGGCCAGCACCTGGGCGTCGGTCAGCTCGGCCGGGCCGCCGCCGGGCCCGCGCCGCCCACCGCCGCCGAGTCGGCGCCGGCGCAGCGCCGCCCGCCAGAGCATCGGGACCAGCAGCAGCGCGATCACCAGCGCCACCGTGGCGGCGGTGCCCAGCACCTGCCCGGACAGCAGCCAGGAGTCGTCGGAGGCGGTGCTGACGGCCTTGCTGCTGCCACCGCACTCGCCCAGCTGGCGCTGCTTCGCGTCGCAGTCCTTGCTGGTGGTCGGGGCCGGAACCGGCGCCGAGCTCTGCGCGCCGGCGGTCGGGCGCTGGGTCGGCACGGTGGTCGGGGTGGTGGACTGCTCGGAGTAGCGGGGCTGGACGCCGCGGCTCGGGGTGGGCTCGAAGCGCAGCCAGCCGTAGCCCGCGAAGTACAGCTCGGGCCAGGCGTGGTACATCCGGCCGGTCACCGAGTAGACGTTGCCGCCCTTGGCGTCGCCGGGGGTGAAGCCGACGGCCACCCGGGACGGGATCTTCAGGGTGCGGGCCATCGCCGCCATGGTGGAGGCGAAGTGCACGCAGAAGCCCTTGCGGTCGCGCAGGAAGACCGCGATCGCGTTGCTGCCGGTGCCGCCGGTGACCGCGGTGTCGTACTGGAACTGCGGGCCGGTGAACCAGTTCACCAGCGCCATCGCCCGGTCGTAGTCGTTCTGCGCCTTGGCGGTGACCTCCCGGGCCTGCTGCGCGACGACCGGGGGGAGGTCCGAGGGGAGGCCGGTGTAGTGGTCCCGGATGTCCTGCGGCGCGGCCGCCGCGGTGCGCAGGTCATTGGCGGTGGGCCGCACGTCCAGCGAGCTGACGTGGTAGCGCAGGCCGCGGATCGCCCGGTCGTTGGTCGGGACGACGGTGCGGGTGAGCGGGTCGAGCTTCCAGTCGGCCCGGTTGGGGAGCTGGACGGACGCGGCCGGGTAGGGCATCGGCAGCCAGCTCTTCTCCAGCCGGTCGCTGATCTGGAAGTCGCCCTCGATCCGGGGGATGTTGACGTCCCGCAGGCCCTCGGGGGTGGGCAGGGTGGTCTGGAGGTCGTTGACCGTGGTGCTGCCGAGCTTCCAATTGGTCCCGTCGAACTGGTCCAGCGCCCCGGTGCGCAGGTAGATCTGGTCGGCCAGCTCGCTGTCGAGCGTGTAGGTGAGCAGCTCGTTGTCGGTCGGCTTGGTGACCTCGGACTCCAGGCTGACCAGCGGGTCGAGGCTGGTCGCCGCCCCGATGGCGTTCTTGCCCACGGCCGCGGAGCCGGGGTGCAGCAGACCGGAGTCCCAGTGCGGCAGGAGGACCGGCAGCAGCAGGGCCACGATTAGCGCGAGGATGCCGACCTGCTGGCCGCCCAGGCCGACCGCGCGGGTGCTGTCGGTGCCGCGCGAGGAGTTCGAGTTGCCGCGGAAGACCCGGCCCCAGCGGGAGACCCGGTCCTGCCCCTCGGCGAACAGCAGCACCAGGTAACCGGCCGACGCCAGGCCGAACCAGATCCAGCTGCCGCGGTCCCCGGCCAGGCCGTTGCCGACCGAGTACAGCGCC
This sequence comes from Kitasatospora sp. NPDC087861, assembly GCF_044742585.1. NCBI lineage: Bacteria > Bacillati > Actinomycetota > Actinomycetes > Kitasatosporales > Streptomycetaceae > Kitasatospora > Kitasatospora sp. NPDC087861. Next base: position 135,329 of record NZ_JBIUUS010000014.1, on the reverse strand, counting down.
AGCAGCGGCAGCCCGGCCAGCGCCGAACGCCGGTACGTCACCGCGACGGTGTCCACCACGACGGCGACCAGGCCGACCGAGGTGACCAGGATCAGCCGCAGGCCGGCGTTGGGCGGCGCCGGGATGGCGTACTGCTGGATGTCGTCCAGACCGGAGCCGAAGACCCGGTCGAGGACGCGCAGCGAGGACGGCCCGGGCACCAGGCCGCCCAGCAGCGACCCGGAGCCGGCGAAGCCCATCAGGATCAGCAGGAACAGCACCAGCAGCTGGCCGACCGGCACCGTCCAGCGGTACAGCGGGGACCGGCGCAGGCCCGCGCCGACCGCCGCGATCACCGCGATCACCAGGAAGGCGTGGGTGATCCAGCTCCTGGTGGTGAGCAGCGGGGTCAGGCAGAGCGACGCCAGGGCGGTGGCCAGCGCCGAGTACACGGTCAGTTTGGCCCGGGTCGTCACGCGCCGGCCTCTTCTCGGTAGGGGGAGGTCGTCTTGGCGCCGTCGGCGGCCCGCCAGAGGTCCGGGACGGAGTCCCCGGAGCCGACCGGCAGGACCGTCCAGCCGGCCGCGCGCAGCTGCCGGACCCGGGCGCGGAACTCGTCGCCGCCGGTGTCGGGGGCGAGCATCCGCAGGCCCGCCCAGGTGCCGGTGTCGATCAGGAAGGCGATGGCCCCGCCGGTACGGCTGCGCAGCCGGGCGAGCCGGGCGGTCTGCGCCTCGTCGAGCTCGCCGAGGACGGCGACCAGCAACCCCTCGCCGCCGGCGCGCAGCGGTTCCTCGGCGCGGGAGAGCCCGCCGCCGTCGGACAGGTCGGCCACCGCGAGCGCGTCCAGGATCAGGCCGGAGGCGTCGGCCCCGGAGTTGCCGCCGGTGCCGGGCCCGGGCACCCACTGGCCGGTGTCGGTGAGCAGCTGGGTCTGGTAGCCGCGCTCCAGCAGGTGCACGGCGACGGAGGCGGCGCAGCTCACCGCCCACTCGAAGGAGGAGGCGGGGCCGGTGCCCCGGTGGCCGATCTCCCGGGTGTCCAGCAGGACGGTCGCCCGGGCCCGCTGCGGCTGCTCCTCGCGGCGCACCATCAGCTCGCCGTACCGGGCGGTGGACTTCCAGTGCACCCGGCGCAGGTCGTCGCCGGGCCGGTACTCGCGCAGGATCACGTCGTCGTCGCCGGCCAGCGCCAGGGTGCGGGAACGGCTCTCGCCCTGGCCGACCCACTCGCCGCTCAGTCGCACGTACGGCAGGGCCTGGACCTGGGGGACGACGGTGAGGACGTCGGAGGCGGAGAAGGAGCGGTTCACCTCGCACATCCCGAACGGGTCGGACAGCCGCAGCTGGAGCGGTCCGAGCGGGTAGCGGCCGCGCAGGTCGGAGCGGACCCGGTAGGAGACCTCGCGGTGGCCGCGCGGCTCGACCCGGTCCAGCACGAAGCGCGGGCGCGGCCCGAGCACGTAGGGGACCTTGTCCTCCAGGAGCAGCAGTCCGGTGGGCACCCGGGAGACGTTGTCGACCCGCAGGTGGACCCGGGCCTCCTGGCCGGCCACCGCCCGACGCGGGCTCAGCCGGCGGCCGCTGGCCACCCGGTAGCGGGTGTTGGCGACCACCATCGCGGCGACCAGCGGCAGCGCGGCGAGCAGCACGCCGACGCGCAGCAGCGCGTCCTGGTCGAGCACGTAGGCGCAGATCACCGCGGTGACGCCGGCGGCGAGGAAGGAGCGCCCCCGCGTGGTGAGGCCGCGCAGCCCGGCCCGCAGTCCTGACGTCGGGTCGGACGAAGCCACCTCAGCCCCTCCGGACGGCCGGGCCACCCTGCGGGCGCGGCAGCGGCAGGCGGGCGACCAGGTCGGCCACGATCTGCTCGGAGGTGCGGCGGCTGAGCTGGGTCTCGGCGGTCGGCATCAGGCGGTGCGCGAGCACGGGTACGGCCAGGCGCTGGATGTCGTCCGGGGTGACGTAGTCGCGCCCGTCGAGCGCGGCGGCGGCGCGGGCGGCCCGGACCAGGTGCAGGGTGGCGCGCGGCGAGGCGCCCAGGCGCAGCTCGTGGCTGGTGCGGGTGGCGCCGACCAGGTCGACGGCGTAGCGGCGGACCGGGTCGGCGACGTGGACGGTGCGCACCAGGTCGATCAGCTTGAGGATGTCGGCGGCGTGCGCGACCGGCTGGAGGTCCTCCAGCGGGCTGGCGCCGGAGTGCACGTCGAGCATCGCGAACTCGGCCTCGGGGCTGGGGTAGCCGATCGAGATCCGGGCCATGAAGCGGTCGCGCTGGGCCTCCGGCAGGGGGTAGGTGCCCTCCATCTCGACCGGGTTCTGGGTGGCCACGACCATGAACGGCGAGGGCAGCTCGTAGCTGGTGCCGTCGATGGTGACCTGGCGCTCCTCCATCGACTCCAGCAGCGCGGACTGGGTCTTGGGCGAGGCGCGGTTGATCTCGTCGCCGACCACGATCTGCGCGAAGATCGCGCCCGGGCGGAACTCGAAGTCGCGCTGGTGCTGGTCGTAGATGTTGGTGCCGGTGACGTCCGAGGGCAGCAGGTCGGGCGTGAACTGGATGCGGCGGACGGTGCAGTCGACCGAGCGGGCGAGTGCCTTGGCCAGCATGGTCTTGCCGACGCCGGGCACGTCCTCCAGCAGCAGGTGGCCCTCGGCGAGCAGGACGGTCAGCGCGATCCGGACGGCCTCCGGCTTGCCCTCGATCACGCTCTCGACGTTGGCGCGGATCCGGTCCACGACCGCGGCGAGCTCGGGAAGTCCGACCCGGTGGTGCCCGTCGGCTCCCTGTTCTCCCCCCGCGGGACCGCCGAGACCGGCCTGATCGCTGTAGCTCGTCACCCGTATACGCTCCCTGGCACCCTGTGCCCGCCTCACCCCGAGGCCGGACCCCACCCCATGCTGGACGCGGCCGCTCCTGGGGCGGTTCCGTCGCGGATCCGGCGCCGGGGTAGCGGCCTGCGGCCTGGCCGCCCCAGGTGGTTCGGGGTCAGACCGGCAGGCGCATTCTCCCCTGTCAGGTGGCCAGAAGTCACCCTCGGGAGAGCCCCGGATGCCCGGACGCCGTCGGCCGGGTGGTGCCGGGTCAGTGGATCTCGCGGAGCAGTCCGGTGTGGACGTCGAAGACGAAGCCGCGGACGTCGTCGGTGTGCAGCAGGAACGGCGAGGTGCGGACCCGCTGCATGGACTGGCGGACGTCGCCGTCGAGGTCGACGAAGGCCTCCACCGCCCACTGCGGGCGCTGGCCGACCTCCAGTTCCAGCTCGCGGCGGAAGTCCTCGGTCAGCCCGAGCAGGCCGCAGCCGGTGTGGTGGATCAGCGCGATCGAGCGGGTGCCGAGGGCACGCTGGCTGATGGTCAGGGAGCGGATGGTGTCGTCGGTGACGACGCCGCCCGCGTTGCGGATGACGTGTGCGTCGCCCAGTTCGAGGCCGAGCGCCGCGAACAGGTCGAGGCGGGCGTCCATGCAGGCCACCACGGCGATCTGCTGCACCGGGCGGGCGTCCATGCCGCCGTCCCGGAAGGTCACGGCGTACTCGCGGTTGGCCGTGACGAAGCGGTCGATGATGGCGGGGCTCGGGGAGTCGGCAGCGGCGTTCGGCGTGGGCCGGTCGGGGGTCACTGTCATGGTGGCGACGTTAGTGCGATTCGGGCGGCCGCGGTGGGGCGGAGAGCTACAGATCGGGCCGCTGTGATCGAGCGCATAGCCACAACGGACCGGCCGCTGCGTGCGTTCGGACGGGTTTGTCCGACCTGGTCCCGAGGTGGCCGAGGAGGGGGTGCACGGACGGGGCGCGCGGCCGCTCCCGCAGGCCCCCGGTCGAGGCCTCCGCGGAGCCACTCCCATGGCCGCGACCTGCGGTGATCCGTACGGCCGCCCGGGTGGTGCGCCGGAGCGGACCATTGACTGGCGGGGTCCGCGCGATAGAGTTGCGGCGCAGTGGAGCACACCCGCCGGAGCCCGTCAACCGGGCCTCTCCGGACTGGGTGGCCCGTTCGATGCGGCCCGTGGCCTCCACCCGCTCCGTGCTCACCTGGCGCACCTTCCCCGGCGCCGGGCGGTCACGATCTTCCCCCTGAGCGGGCGGGGACCACGGGCCGCGTCGTCGTGCCGTGGAGCGGTGGGCGAGAATGGTCGGAGCTCCCGGACGTCGGGCTGCTCCGCACCTGAGGAAGGGCGCCCCCGCGCATGACCACCAACGATCCGGGCCCCAAGCACGTTCCGGTGATGCTGCAGCGGTGCATGGACGCGCTGGCTCCGGCCATCTCTAGCCCCGGGGCCGTGGTGGTGGACGCCACCCTCGGCCTCGGCGGGCACAGCGAGGCGCTGCTCACCCAGTTCCCGCAGGTGCGGCTGGTCGCGGTGGACCGCGACCCGCAGGCGCTGAAGCTGTCCGGCGAGCGGCTGGCGCCCTTCGGCGAGCGGGCCACCCTGGTGCACGCCGTCTACGACGAGATCCCCGAGGTGCTGGAGCGCCTGGACATCGACCGGGTGGACGGCATCCTGTTCGACCTCGGCGTCTCCTCGATGCAGCTGGACGAGGCGGACCGCGGTTTCGCGTACGCCCAGGACGCGCCGCTGGACATGCGGATGGACCAGACCCGGGGGATCAGCGCGGCGGAGGTGCTGAACACGTACAGCCACGGTGACCTGGCCCGGATCCTCAAGGTCTACGGCGAGGAGCGGTTCGCCGGGAAGATCGCCTCGGTGATCCTGCGGGAGCGGGAGAAGGAACCGTTCACCAACAGCGCGCGTCTGGTCGAGTTGGTGCGCAACGCCATTCCGGCGGCGACCCGCCGGACCGGCGGGAACCCCGCCAAGCGGACGTTCCAGGCGCTGCGGATCGAGGTCAACGGCGAGCTGGAGGTCCTGGACCGGGCGATCCCGGGTGCCCTGGAGACCCTGGCGATCGGCGGTCGGATGGTCGTGATGTCCTACCAGTCGCTGGAGGACCGGCTGGTGAAGCAGTACTTCGCCGCCGGGGCGACCAACACCGCGCCGCCGGGGCTGCCGTTCATCCCGGAGGAGCACCAGCCCTGGCTCAAGCTGATCACCCGTGGTGCCGAGTTGGCCACGGAGGCGGAGATCGAGGAGAACCGGCGCGCCGCGCCCGTACGGCTGCGGGTGGCGGAGAGGATCAGGGACCGAAGCAAGCGGGGCTGAAACGTCGGCCCCGGCGGGGTCCGAAGGGCGGAGGAGAGCAGTGGGGCCGGTGGCCGGTGAGGTCCGGGCGGGGCGGGGAGCAGTCCCCGGACAGGGCAGGGCGCGGATCACGGTCCGGCCGGGGCGGCGTTCGGTGCGGGGGCGTACGCCGTTCGCGGTGCTCGTGGTGGTGCTGCTGGCGGCGGGGTTGCTCGGGCTGCTGGCGCTGAACACGGCGCTCAACGAGGGCTCGTTCGAACTGTCCCGGCTCCAGAAGCAGACCACCGTGGCGACCGACGAACAGCAGGGCCTCCAGCACCAGATCGACCAGAGTTCGGCGCCGGACGCGCTGGCCCGGAGGGCCGCCGAGATGGGCATGGTCCCGGCCGGCGGGATGGCCTTCCTCGACGTCCCGAACGGCGGCAAGGTGATCGGCACTCCCGGACCGGCGCAGGACAGCCCGCCGGTCAAGCGCTCGACGGTGGAGCCGTGGCCGACGAAGTCGTCGCCGGGCGCCCAGCCGGGTGCCGCGCCGGATCCCCAGCCGAGCGCGCCGAGCCCGGCGGCGACGGCCGGTGACTCCGTGGTCCAGATCAACCCCGCCTCCCCGGCCGCGCCCGCGCCGCAGCCGAGCGGGGGTGCGGGCCGATGACCACGCCACGCCAGCCGTCCGGCGGATCCGGCAACGGCCGCCGCCAGCCGCCCAGGGGTGCCGCGCCGCGCCCGGCCGCGCCGCGCGGCCAGTCCGCCAAGGCCCAGTCCGGCAAGGGGCAACCCACGAAGGGGCAGCCCGCCAAGGGCCAGCCGGCCCGGTCGCCGCAGCCCGGCAAGGGCCAGCCCGCCAAGGCCGCCGCCCGTACGCCCCGCGCGCCGCAGCAGCGCCGTCCCGAGGGCCGTCCGCCGGCCCGGAGCCAGGCCGCCGTCCGGCCGCGCCGCCCGCAGCGGCCCAAGGCGCTCCGGCTGGCCGAGCCCAAGCGTCGCCTGCGGGTGATCACCGTGGTGATGTCGCTGGTGTTCTCGGTGTTCGCCGGCCGCTTGGTGCAGCTCCAGCTGCTGGACTCCGACGCGCTGGCCGCCGACGCCAACACCAACCGCTACCAGAACATCCCGATCACCGCCGAGCGCGGTTCGATAACGTCCTCCGACGGGGTGGCGCTGGCCGCCACCGTCGACGCGTACGACATCACCGCCGACCCGGCGATGTTCACCCCGGCGGCGACCGGCATCCCGGACGCCCCGGAGCAGGCGGCCGCCCTGCTGGCGCCGATCCTCGGCGTGCCCAAGGAGAAGATCGCCGCCGACCTGCACACCCCCAAGACCCGCTACAAGCGGCTCGCCGCCCAGCAGACCCCGGCCACCAAGAGCCAGATCAGCGACCTCAAGGCGAGCCTGGAGAAGCAGGCCGGCTCGCGGACCTGCCAGGCCCAGAAACGGCTGCTGACCAAACCCGCCGACCAGGGCGGGCGCACCCGGGTCGACAACGGGTGCGCCAACCCGCTGGCCGGCGTGTTCAACCGGGAGACCCAGAAGCGGATCTACCCCGCGGACGGGCTGGCCGCCAACCTGGTCGGCTTCGTCAACGGCGAGGGCGAGGGCGCCGGCGGCCTGGAGCTGCAGTACCAGAAGCAGCTGGCCGGCAAGGACGGGCACAGCAGCTACGCCCAGGCGGGCGGCCGGCTGGTGCCCACCGCTGGGGGCTCGATGGACCCCGCGGTGCCCGGCAACGACGTCAAGCTGACCATCAACCGGGACATCCAGTGGGCCGCCCAGCGGGCGATCACCGACCAGGTGGCCAACTCCGGGGCGGAGAAGGGCTACGTCGTCGTCCAGGACGTGAAGACCGGTCAGGTCCTCGCGATGGCCACCGCGCCCGGCTTCAACCCGAACGACCTGAGCACCGCCAAGCAGTCCCAGCTGGGCAACGCCGCCCTGCAGGACGCGTACGAGCCGGGCAGCACCGCCAAGCTGATGAGCCTGGCCGCCGTGCTGGACACCGGCAAGGCCACCTGGGACACCAAGGTCACCGTCCCCAACCGGCTGGTCCGGGCCGGCCAGGAGTTCAAGGACGACGTCAACCACGACCCCTGGTACCTGACCCTGGCCGGGGTGCTCGCCAAGTCCTCCAACATCGGCACCATCGAGGCGGCCGAGACGCTCGGAGCCGACCAGGCGGAGTCCAACAGGGTGCTGGACGGCTACATGCGCAAGTTCGGCGTCGCCCAGCCCACCGGCCTGAACTTCCCCGGGGAGTCCTCCGGGATGCTCAAGAAGCCGGAGGACCTGGTCGCCTCGGAGAAGTACAACATCGCCTTCGGCCAGGGCCCGCTGCAGATGAACGCGCTGCAGGCCACCTCGGTCTACTCGACCATCGCCAACGGCGGCGTCCGGGTCGCGCCCAGCATCGTCCAGGGCACCACCAGCCCGGGCGGCAAGTACACCCCGACCCCGCCGGGCGAGCAGACCCGGGTGGTCAGCCCGGAGACCGCCAAGACCCTGACCTCGATGCTGGAGTCGGTCGTCGACGACGAGCAGGGCACCGGCGGCAAGGCCGCCATCCCCGGCTACCGGGTCGCCGGCAAGACCGGCACGGCCAACCGGGGGGCCGCCAACGGTGTCGGCTACGACGGCTACACCGCCTCCTTCATCGGCTTCGCCCCCGCCGACGCTCCCCGGTACACCGTCTCCTGCACCCTCCAGGGCCCGGTCAACGGCCACTTCGGCGGCCAGCTGTGCGGCCCCGTGTTCAAGCAGGTGATGGAGTTCACCCTGAAGACCATGCAGGTCCCGCCGAGCGGCAGCCAGGCGCCCAACCTGCCCGTCGAGTGGAAGCCGTGAGCGAGGATGAGCAACGAGCGGACCGGGCGGGACGACGGCGCGGCGAAGGCCCGGTTTGGCCCTGGGCACCCTTCGGCGGATAGCCTTCCCGCCGTGCCGAAACCCGATCAAACCACCGTGAGTCCGCCCCGCCCGGCCGGGACCGCCGCCCTGCCGCTCGCCGAGCTGGCCCGCCAGCTGGGCCTCGCGCCCGTCGAGGGGGGCCCGGTCACCGGCGTCACCCACGACTCCCGCGCGGTGCGCCCCGGCGACGTGTACGTGGCCTTCCCCGGCGCCAACCACCACGGCGCGGCCTTCGCGGCCCAGGCCGCGGCGGCGGGAGCGGTGGCACTGCTCACCGACCCGGCCGGCGCCGAACTGGCGGCCGGCACCGGCCTGCCGCTGCTGGTCGTCGACCGGCCGCGGGCCCGGATGGGCGAGCTCGCGGCCGCCGTCTACGGCCGCCCCTCCGAGCGGCTGCTGATGCTCGGGCTGACCGGCACCAACGGCAAGACCACCACCTCCTACCTGGTCGAGGGCGGCCTGCTCGGCGCCGGGCGCGCCCCCGGGGTGATCGGCACCGTCGAGATGCGGGTCGGCAGCGAGCGGATCAAGAGCGAGCGCACCACCCCCGAGGCCACCGACCTGCACGCGATCCTCGGCGTGATGGCCGAGCGCGGCGCGGACGCGGTGACCATGGAGGTCTCCAGCCACGCCCTGGTCTACGGCCGCACCGACGGCGTGACGTACGACGTCTCGCTGTTCAACAACCTCACCCCCGAGCACCTCGACTTCCACCCGGACATGGAGGACTACTTCCAGGCGAAGGCCCGGCTCTTCCAGCCCGGCAAGTCCCGCCACGGCGTGGTCAACGTGGACGACGAGTACGGTCGCCGACTGGCCGCCGAGGCCAAGATCCCGGTGACCACCTTCTCCGCCGCCGGCGCCGCCGAGGCCGACTGGCGGGCCGTGGACGTTCAGCTCGGCCCGGCCGGCTCCACCTTCCGGGTGATCGGCCCGGACGGCGCCGAGGCCGACGCGGCCGTGCCGCTGCCCGGCCCGTTCAACGTGTCCAACGCGCTGGCCGCGATCACCCTGCTGGTCGCCGCCGGGCTGCCGCTGGAGCGGGCCGTCGCCGGCGTCGCCGCGGTGCCGGGCGTGCCGGGCCGGCTGGAGCGGGTGGACGCCGGACAGCCGTTCGTCGCCGTGGTTGACTACGCGCACAAGCCGGACGCCCTGCGGGCCGTCCTCGGCTCGCTGCGCGAGGTCACCAAGGGCCGGCTGCACGTCGTCGTCGGCTGCGGCGGCGACCGCGACCCGCACAAGCGCGGCCCGATGGGTGCCATCGCCGCCCGGCTCGCCGACACCGCCCTGCTGACCAGCGACAACCCGCGCAGCGAGGATCCGCTGGCGATCCTGGCCAGCATGCTGACCGGCGCCGCCGCGGTGCCCGAGGCCGAGCGGGGGGCCGTCCTGGTCGTCCCCGACCGGGCCGAGGCGATCCGCCTCGCGGTCGCCCGCGCCCACGCCGGGGACACCGTGCTGGTGGCCGGCAAGGGCCACGAACTTGGCCAGTACGTACGAGACGAGATCCGCCCCTTCGACGACCGGGAGGTGCTGCGCGAATCCATCGTGCAGACCACGGCCGCCCGGGGCGACCGAGGAGTAGAGCAGCAGTGATCGCACTGACCCTCGCCGAGGTGGCCGCCGCAGTCGGGGGCACCCTGGACGGCGCCGACCCCGACACCAAGGTGACCGGCCCGGTCGAGGTCGACTCGCGGAAGGTGCGCCCCGGCGGCCTGTTCGCGGCCTTCGTCGGCGAGCACGTGGACGGCCACGACTACGCGACGACCGCGGTCGAGGCCGGCGCCGTCGCGGTGCTGGCCTCCCGCCCGGTCGGCGTGCCCGCCGTCCTGGTCGACAGTGTGGTGGACGCGCTCGGCAAGCTGGCCCGGACCGTGGTCTCCCGCGCCGAGGGCACCGCCGTCGTCGCGCTGACCGGCTCGGCCGGCAAGACCAGCACCAAGGACCTGATCGCCCAGCTGCTGCAGCGCCTCGGTGCGACGGTCTACCCGCCCGGCTCGCTCAACAACGAGATCGGCCACCCGATGACGGCGCTGCGGGTCGAGCCCGGCACCCGGCACCTGGTCATGGAGATGGGCGCCCGGCACAAGGGCGACATCGAGTACCTCACCTCGATCACCCCGCCCCGGATCGGCCTGGTGCTGAACGTCGGCACCGCGCACGTCGGCGAGTTCGGCTCGCAGGAGGCGATCGCCGAGGCCAAGGGCGAACTCGTCGAGGCGCTGCCCGCCGACGGCACCGCGATCCTCAACGCGGACGACCGGCTGGTGCGCGCGATGGCCGCCCGTACCAGGGCCAAGGTGGTCCTGTTCGGGGAATCCCCGGACGCCCACGTCAGGGCGACGGACGTTCGTCTGGACGCCACCGGACGGCCATCCTTCACGCTCACCACCCCGGCCGGTTCCGCGCCCGTGCAGCTGCGCCTGTACGGTGAGCACCACGTCTCGAACGCCCTCGCCGCCGCCGCGGTGGCGGTGGAGCTCGGGATGTCCGTCGACGACACCGCGACCGCCCTGGGCGAAGCGGGTGCGCTGTCCCGCTGGCGCATGGAGGTCGTCGACCGGGCCGATGGTGTCACCGTCGTCAACGACGCCTACAACGCGAACCCCGACTCGATGCGGGCCGCGCTGCGGGCGCTGGTCTCGATGGGGGGACGCGGCCCGGAGCGCCGCCGCACCTGGGCGGTGCTCGGCGAGATGCGGGAGCTCGGCGAGGAGAGCCTGGCCGAGCACGACGCCATCGGACGGCTCGCCGTCCGGCTGGACGTCACCAAGCTGGTGGCGGTCGGCGGACGCGAGGCGGCCTGCATGGAACTCGGCGCGAGGAACGAAGGTTCGTGGGGTGAGGAGTCGGTGCTGGTGTCCGACGCGGACGCGGCGGTCGAGCTGCTGCGCAGTCAGCTGCGGCCGGGGGATGTGGTCCTGGTGAAGGCGTCCCGTTCGGTGGGGCTGGAGAAGGTGGCGGAAACCCTCCTCGCGGACGGTGTGGCCGAGTAATGAAGCAGATCCTCTTCTCCGGCATGATCGGGCTGATCCTGTCGCTGGTCGGCACCCCCGCCCTGATCAAGCTGCTCGCCCGGCAGGGCTACGGCCAGTACATCCGCGACGACGGGCCGAAGGCGCACCACAGCAAGAAGGGCACGCCCACCATGGGCGGCATCGCCTTCATCCTGGCGACCCTGATCGCCTACTTCGCGACCAAGGCGATAACGGGCGAGAGCCCGACGGCCTCCGGCCTGCTGGTGCTCTTCCTGACGACCGGCCTGGGCCTGGTCGGCTTCCTGGACGACTACATCAAGGTGGTCAAGCGCCGCTCGCTCGGTCTGCGGGCCAAGGCGAAGCTGGCCGGCCAGTCCATCGTCGGCCTGGCCTTCGCCGTGCTGGCGCTGCAGTTCCAGGACGACCGCGGGCTCTCCCCGGCGTCCCAGCACCTGTCCTTCGTCCGGGACTACGGCTGGTCGATCGGCCCGGTGCTGTTCGTCATCTTCGCGTACTTCATGATCGCGGCGACGTCCAACGGCGTGAACCTGACGGACGGTCTGGACGGCCTCGCCACCGGCGCCTCGGTGATGGCCTTCGGCGCCTACACCTTCATCGGCGTCTGGGAGTACGGCCAGAGCTGCGCGTACTTCTTCTCCGCCACCAACAGCTGCTACGACGTCCGCGATCCGCTGGACCTCGCGGTGGTGGCGGCCGCGCTGATGGGCTCCTGCTTCGGCTTCCTGTGGTGGAACACCTCGCCCGCCAAGATCTTCATGGGCGACACCGGCTCGCTCGCCCTCGGCGGCGCCCTGGCCGGTCTGGCGATCTGCTCCCGCACCGAGCTGCTGCTCATCCTGCTCGGCGGCCTCTTCATGATCATCACCCTGTCGGTGATCATCCAGGTCGGCTCCTTCCGGATGACCGGCAAGCGCGTCTTCAAGATGGCGCCCCTACAGCACCACTTCGAACTCAAGGGCTGGAGCGAAGTCCTGGTCGTGGTCCGCTTCTGGATCATCCAGGGCCTCTGCGTGGCCGTCGGCCTCGGCCTCTTCTACGCGGGATACCGGACCGGATGACGAACCCTGACTTTGCGAACCTGCCCGTCGTCGTCGCCGGGCTCGGCGTCTCCGGCATCAGCGCCGCGCGCGTCCTGCACGGCCTCGGCGCCCGGGTCACCGTGGTGGACGGCGGCAGCGGCGCGGGCCTGACCGCCCGGGCCGCCGAGCTGGAGGCGCTGGGCGTCGCGGTGCGCCTCGGCGACGGCGACAGCCTGCCCGAGGGCACCCGGCTGATCGTCACCTCGCCCGGCTGGGCGCCCGGGAGCGCGCTGTTCGCCGCCGCCGAGGCGGCCGGCGTCCCGGTGTGGGGCGACGTCGAGCTGGCCTGGCGGCTGCGCAGGCCGCTGGCCGCCACCGGCGAGCCCGCCCCCTGGCTGGCCGTCACCGGCACCAACGGCAAGACCACCACCGTCCAGATGCTCGCCTCGATCCTCACCGCCGCCGGCAAGCGCACCGCCGCCGTCGGCAACGTCGGGGTCTCGGTGCTGGACGCGGTGCTCGCGGAGGAGCCGTACGACGTGCTCGCCGTCGAGCTCTCCAGCTACCAGCTGCACTGGGCGCCCTCGCTGCGCCCGCACTCGGCGGCCGTGCTCAACCTGGCCCCCGACCACCTCGACTGGCACGGCTCGATGGAGGCGTACGCCGCCGACAAGGGCCGGATCTACGAGGGCAACACCGTCGCCTGCGTGTACAACCTGGCCGATCCGGCCACCGAGGCGCTGGTCCGCGAGGCCGACGTCGAGGAGGGCTGCCGGGCGATCGGCTTCGGCCTCGGCGCGCCCGGCCCGTCGAACTTCGGCGTGGTGGACGGACTGCTGGTCGACCGCGCGTTCGTGGCCGACCGGGCCAAGAACGCGGCCGAGCTGGGCTCCGTCGAGGACATCAGCCCACCCGTCGCCTCGGAGGACGGCGCTGCGCGCCGCCGCCCTGCTGCCCCGCACAACATCGCCAACGCGCTCGCCGCGGCGGCGCTGGCCCGGGCGTACGGCGTCGAGCCGAAGGCCGTCCGGGAGGGCCTGCGGGCCTTCCGCCCGGACGCGCACCGGATCGCCGAGGTCGGCGTGGTCGGCGAGGTCACCTACATCGACGACTCCAAGGCCACCAACACCCACGCCGCCGCCGCCTCGCTGGCCGCCTACCGGCCGATCGTCTGGATCGCCGGCGGCCTGGCCAAGGGCGCGACCTTCGACGACCTGGTCCAGGGCGCGGCCGAGCGGCTGCGCGCGGTCGTGCTGATCGGCGAGGACCGGGCCCTGATCCGGGCGGCGCTGGAGCGACACGCTCCGGATGTCCCGGTGATGGAGGCGGCCGAGGGCCAGACTGGCGCGGTGGCGATGGCCGAGGTCGTCCGGACGGCCGCGTCGCTCGCCCGGTCGGGTGACACGGTGCTGCTGGCCCCGGCCTGCGCCTCGATGGACATGTTCACCAACTACAGCGAGCGCGGCGACCTGTTCGCGGCGGCCGTCCGGGAGCTGGCGGGCGCGTAGCAGGCGGGCGAGGGAGTCGTACGGAGAGAGTGAGCGGGGAGCGGTGGCGGGGCAGGGCAGAGCGGATTCCGGCGGTACGAAGCAGGACGCCGCAGAGCCGTGGCGCGTGATCTCGGCCACCACGACCAAGTACAAGTCGGCCGGACCGCTGGCCCGGGTGCGGGCCTTCCGGGACCGGGTGCGGTACTGGCTGGACCGGCCGCTCACGCCCTACCTGCTCATCGTCGGCACGATGCTGCTGCTGGTGGTGCTCGGTCTGATGATGGTCTTCTCGGCCTCGCAGATCCTCGCCCTGGGCCAGCACCACTCGGCGCAGTACTACTTCCTCAAGCAGCTGATCGCGGCCATCCTCGGCCTGGTCCTGCTGATCGGCTTCGCCTCCGTACCGCTGGCGGTGCTGCGGGTGATCGTCTACCCGGTGATGCTCGGGGTGATCGGCGCGCTCGCGCTGGTCGCCGTACCCGGCATCGGGGTGCGGATCAACGGCAACCAGAACTGGCTGGACTTCGGGTTCTTCCAGTTCCAGCCCTCGGAGTTCGCCAAGCTCGCGCTGGTGCTCTGGGGCGCCGACCTGCTCGCCCGCAAGCAGAAGGCCGGCACCCTCACCTCCTGGAAGCACCTGCTCGTCCCGCTGGTGCCGGGCGCCCTGCTGCTGCTCGCGCTGATCATGCTCGGCGGCGACATGGGCACCTCGATGATCCTGGTGGCGATGCTGTTCGCGCTGCTCTGGATGGTCGGTGCGCCGCTGCGGCTGTTCGTGGCCACCCTCGGGGTGGCCGTGGTCGTCTGCACCGCGCTGGTCATCACGGTCCCGCACCGGGCGGAGCGCCTGGGCTGCATCGGCGTCACCAAGCTCGACCCCGACGGGGCCTGCTTCCAGGCCCTGCACGGTGTCTACTCGTTCGCGCTCGGCGGTGGCTTCGGCACCGGCCTCGGCGCCGGCGTGGAGAAATGGGGCCAGCTGCCCGAGGCGCACACCGACTTCATCTTCGCCGCGACCGGCGAGGAACTGGGCCTGGTGGGGACGCTGTCGGTGATCGGTCTCTTCGCGGCACTAGGCTACGCGGGTATCCGTGTGGCCATCGGTACGAAGGATCCCTTCGTCAGGTACGCCGCGGGAGCCGCCACCACCTGGATCATGGCGCAGGCCATGATCAACCTGGGGTCGGCGCTGGGACTGCTGCCCATCGCGGGCGTCCCGCTCCCGCTGTTCTCCTACGGCGGTTCCGCCATGCTGTCGGCCATGTCCGCGATCGGTGTGCTGCTGTGCCTGGCACGCAGCACCTCGGGCGCGAAGGCGGCCCTGGCCGCCCGGAGCAAGAACTCCCGGATCAGGAGACGACTGGCCCGGGTGCTGCCACGACGACGAACCACAGCGCGCCCGGCCCCGGGGCCGGCACGCAGGGAGCGGTGAATTTCGGTGCATGTCGTACTCGCCGGCGGGGGGACCGCCGGTCACATCGAGCCGGCCATGGCCCTCGCGGACGCCCTCCGCAGGCATGACCCGTCCGTCGGGATCACCGCCCTGGGAACCGAACGCGGTCTGGAGACCCGACTGGTGCCCGAGCGCGGCTACCAGCTGGAGCTCATCCCGGCCGTCCCGCTGCCCCGCAAGCCCACCCCCGAGCTGATCACCGTCCCCGGCCGGCTGCGCGGTACCGTACGGGCCGCCCAGGAGATCATCGAACGGGTCAACGCGGACGCCGTGGTCGGCTTCGGCGGCTACGTCGCGATGCCCGCCTACCTGGCCGCCAAGCGGGCCGGCGTGCCGATCGTGGTGCACGAGGCGAACGCCCGTCCGGGCCTGGCCAACAAGATCGGCGCCCGCTACACCGACTTCGTGGCGGTCTCCACGCCGGACAGCAAGCTGCGCGACTCCCGGTACATCGGCATCCCGCTGCGCCGGACCATCGCCACCCTGGACCGCGGCGCCGCCCGACCGGAGGCCCGGCACTACTTCGGCCTCGACCAGCGCCTGCCCACCCTGCTGGTCTCCGGCGGATCCCAGGGCGCGCGTCGGCTCAACGAGACGGTCACCGCGATCGCCCCGCGGCTCCAGCAGTACGGCGTGCAGATCCTGCACGCGGTCGGCCCGAAGAACGAGCTGCCGCAGGTCGAGGACATCCCCGGGATGCCGCCGTACCGGGTGGTGCCGTACGTCGACCGGATGGACCTCGCCTACGCGGCCGCGGACCTGATGCTCTGCCGGGCCGGCGCCATGACCGTCGCCGAGCTGGCCGCCGTCGGGCTGCCCGCCGCGTTCGTCCCGCTGCCGATCGGCAACGGCGAGCAGCGGCTGAACGCCCAGCCGATGGTCAAGGCCGGCGGCGGCCTGCTGGTGGACGACGCCGAGCTGACCCCGGACTGGGTGCTGCAGAACGTGCTGCCGGTGCTCACCGACCCGCAGCGGCTGTGGGACATGAGCCGGGCTGCCGCCGAGTTCGGCCGCCGGGACGCCGACGACCTGCTGGTCGGCATGGTCTACGAGGCGATCCAGGCCTCCCGCGGCGGTCGCCGCCGTGGCTGACGGCCGGCTCGCCGACCCGCTGGAGGAAGAGCTGGAGGACGAGGAGTCCGCTCCTCGGCTCCGGCTCTCCCGGCGGGGCATCGTGGTGCTGAGCGTGCTCGGCGCCGCGGTGCTGGGCGTGCTGGCCTGGGTGGTGTTCTTCTCCTCGCTGCTGGACGTGCGCGAGGTCGCGGTCCAGGGACCGAAGGACGAGAAGTTGACGGCGGACCAGGTCCGCGCGGCGATCGGACGGGTCGGCGACGGCCCGCTGGCGCGGGTGGACCTGGACGCCGTCCAGCACCGGGTGGAGGCGATCCCCCGGGTGGCCAAGGCCGAGGTGTGGCGGGGCTGGCCGCACACCCTGCAGGTGAAGGTCGTCCAGCGTACGGCGGTGGCCGCCGTCAAGGGGGAGGACGGCCAGTTCACCCAGGTGGACGCCGGCGGCGTGAGCTTCGCCACCGAGGCGGCCCCGCCGGAGGGGGTGCCGGTGGTGGAACTGCGGCTCAGTCAGCAGGCGAAGGACGTGGACGGGGTGATCTCCCGTTCGCAGCTGGTGCAGGGTGCGGTGTCGGTGGCCGCCGGGCTGCCGCCCGAGGTGGCGAAGCGGGCCGGGGCGGTGCTGGTGCACTCGTACGACGATATTCAGCTGCAGCTCAGCGGGGGTGCGACGGTGCACTGGGGGAGCCCGGAGCAGACCGATCGCAAGGCTCGGGCGCTGGTCGCGTTGATGACGCAGAAGGGCACGAACTTCGACGTGAGTGCGCCGGAGGCGCCGGCGGTGTCGGGATGATCCGGTAGGTTCTGTGCCTGAGGGAGGGGTTGACGCTGTGAAGTGTCAGCCCGACCCTTGGTGGTCACCCCGGTTTCATTCAGCGGCCGATGATCACATAGGCTCAAAAGAAAAAGGGAAGCTCGGCGTGTTCGTTGAAACACGTGCCTGGAGCCACCTAGTGTCCTGTGTCACCAGACTGTGCCCTCTGGTGATGTGACGGAGGCACAGGACTAACCCTAAAGGTCAAGTTTAGGGTTGGGGTCGGCGGTCGGCATTTCGGACATTCAGTCGGAAACCAGGCTCCCTACCCATCGACATCCGTCGGCACGACCCCCCGTCGGGTCGGGTCGACCCGGAAATTCGAGGCGAGAGGCCTTCGACGTGGCAGCACCGCAGAACTACCTCGCAGTCATCAAGGTCGTCGGAATCGGCGGCGGTGGTGTCAACGCCATCAACCGGATGATCGAGGTCGGTCTCAAGGGCGTCGAGTTCATCGCGATCAACACCGATGCGCAGGCCCTCCTGATGAGCGACGCCGACGTCAAGCTCGATGTGGGCCGTGAACTCACCCGGGGCCTCGGCGCCGGCGCCAACCCCGAGGTCGGCCGCAAGGCCGCCGAGGACCACCGCGAGGAGATCGAGGAGGTCCTCAAGGGGGCCGACATGGTCTTCGTCACCGCCGGCGAGGGTGGTGGCACGGGCACGGGCGGCGCGCCCGTGGTCGCCAACATCGCCCGCTCGCTGGGCGCCCTGACCATCGGCGTGGTCACCCGCCCCTTCACCTTCGAGGGCCGGCGCCGCGCCAACCAGGCCGAGGACGGCATCGCGAGCCTGCGCGAGGAGGTCGACACCCTCATCGTGATCCCCAACGACCGGCTGCTGTCCATCTCCGACCGCCAGGTCAGCGTGCTCGACGCGTTCCGCTCGGCCGACCAGGTCCTGCTCTCCGGTGTCCAGGGCATCACCGACCTGATCACCACCCCCGGCCTGATCAACCTCGACTTCGCCGACGTCAAGTCCGTCATGTCGGAGGCCGGTTCGGCGCTCATGGGCATCGGTTCGGCCCGCGGCGAGGACCGTGCCAAGGCGGCCGCCGTGATGGCGATCTCCTCGCCGCTGCTGGAGGCCTCGATCGACGGCGCCCGCGGCGTGCTGCTGTCCATCTCGGGCGGCTCCGACCTCGGTCTGTTCGAGATCAACGAGTCGGCCCAGCTGGTCAGCGAGGCCGCGCACCCCGAGGCCAACATCATCTTCGGCGCGGTCATCGACGACGCGCTCGGCGACGAGGTCCGGGTCACCGTCATCGCGGCCGGCTTCGACGGCGGGCAGCCGCCGGCGATCGTCCGCGACCCGGTGGTCAAGGCCACCCCCGCCGCCGCGACCACGACGCCGACCACCCCGGAGCGCCCGGCCACCCGGCCGTCCTACGGGAGCATCGGCTCGGTGACGTCCCGTTCGGAGGGGGACACCCACGCCTCCGCGCCGCGCGCCGCCGAGACCTCGGCCACCGCGACCGCCGCCCCGGTGCCGCCGCAGGTGCAGCCGGCCCGACAGCCGTTCGTGGAGAGCGCAGCGGAGGAGCTCGACGTCCCGGACTTCCTTAAGTGATCGATCACGCGGTACATGCGGGTGCTCACTTCGCCTTCACCGATCGGTGGGGCGGGGTGAGCACTTCGCCGTACGGGGAGCTCAACCTCGGCGGGGCGGTGGGGGACGACCCGGAGACCGTCCGGGAGAACCGGGCGATCGTCGCCCGGGAGCTCGGACTGAACCCGGCCGACGTGGTCTGGATGAACCAGGTGCACGGCGCGGAGGTCGCGGTGGTGACGGAGCGCCAGCCGCCGGGGGAGGCCCCGACGGTGGACGCGGTGGTCACCGACCGGCCGCTCGCGCTCGCCGTCCTGACCGCCGACTGCACCCCGGTACTGCTGGCCGACCCGGTGGCGGGCGTGGCGGGCGCGGCCCACGCGGGCCGGCCCGGGCTGGCGGCCGGGGTGGTGCCCGCGGTCGTGCGGGCGATGGTCGAGCTGGGGGCCGAGCCGGGTCGGATCGTCGCGGCCACCGGCCCCGCGGTCTGCGGCCGGTGCTACGAGGTGCCGGCCGACCTGCGGGCCGAGGTCGCCGCGGTGGTGCCCGCCGCGTTCGCCGAGACCTCCTGGGGAACGCCGGCCCTGGACGTGCCGGAGGGAGTCGCGGCCCAGTTGGCCGCCGCGGGGGTCACCGAGCTGGTGCGATCATCGGTCTGCACCCTCGAATCCGCCGATCACTACTCCTATCGCCGCGAGCAGCGCACCGGCCGGCTCGCGAGCTATGTCTGGTTGGGCTCTGATCACTGATGACGAACGACATCTACGGACCGTTCCCGGGCGGCGCCGCCTTCCCTGATCCAGGCTGGTCGGCGGCGCTGACGCAGGGCCAGCGGGCCCGCTACGAGGAGCTGGGGACCAACCTCGACGTGGTCGAGCGGCGGATCGCCGACGCCTGTGCGGCCGTCGGACGGGCGCGCGACGAGGTCACCCTGATCGTCGTCACCAAGACCTACCCCGCCGAGGACACCGCGCTGTTGGCCGGGCTGGGTGTGACGGACGTCGCGGAGAACCGCGACCAGGACGCCGCACCCAAGGCAGAGCAGTGCAGAAACCTTCCTCTTGACTGGCACTTCGTCGGACAGCTGCAGACCAACAAGGTCCGCTCGGTCGTCCGGTACGCGAACCACGTGCACTCGGTGGACCGGCTGCGGCTGGTCGAGTCGCTCTCCGCCGCGGTGCTCAAGTCCGAGCGCCCGGAGCTGGGTTGCCTGGTGCAGGTGGCCCTGGACAAGGAGCACGGCGAGGGTGCCCACCGGGCCGGAGTCGCCCCGGAGGACGTCGCGGAAATCACCGACGCGATCGCCGACACGCCCGGGCTCCGGCTGGACGGTGTGATGACCGTCGCTCCGCTGGCCGGTCCGCTCGCCGGAGACCCGGCTCGGGCCTTCGAGCGGCTGACGGAAATCGCAACCGCCGTACGGACGGCCCATCCTGCTGCCACCATGGTCTCCGCAGGGATGAGTGGTGACCTTGAGCAGGCGATTGCCGCCGGAGCGACACATGTGCGCGTCGGAACGGCGGTACTCGGAGTGAGGTCACCCCTCAGGTAACGTCACCGGGTAGTAGATCAGACTGCAGGACAAAATAGGACAGAATCTAGCAGCTCCTCGGAGCGCTAGCGAACCGTGGATCGCAGCTCCGCGGCCCCCACTCCACGAACTCTGACCGGCCGTCGGCCTGGCGGGCCGTCGTGGGTGGACCGCGGAATCCGCAGGCAGGGCCGCACGGCCTGGCCGCCGGGACGGAGCCGGTCCGCACGGAGCGAGCGGAGCGGGCGACCATCGGAAGGTGCGCGTTTCGCGAAGCCGCCACCGCGCGCCAGCGAGGTGGCTATGAGCGGAGGAGACAGGAGCATGGCCGGCGCAATGCGCAAGATGGCGGTCTACCTCGGCCTCGTGGAGGACGAGACGTACGACGGCCAGGGGTACGACCCTGACGACGACTACGACGCGGACCCCGAGCCGATTCGAACGGGACAGCGGACCGAGGACATTCCCCGGCCGGCCGCCGCACCCGCCCCGGTCTCCTCGATCACCCCGCAGCCGGTCGCGGCCGCGGTGCCGATCCGGCAGGAGACCCCGAGGATGGCCCCAGTGTCGTCCATCACACCCGAACGCCGCCACAACCTGGAGAAGAGCGCCCCGGTGATCATGCCCAAGGTAGTGAACGAACGAGAGCCCTACCGCATCACCACGCTGCACCCCCGGACCTACAACGAGGCCCGTACCATCGGGGAACAGTTCCGTGGCGGGACCCCCGTGATCATGAATCTGACCGAGATGGACGACACCGACGCGAAGCGGCTCGTAGACTTCGCCGCTGGACTCGTCTTCGGTCTGCACGGCAGTATCGAGCGCGTGACACAGAAGGTGTTCCTGCTGTCGCCTGCTAACGTCGATGTCACGGCGGAGGACAAGGCTCGGATCGCCGAGGGTGGGTTCTTCAACCAGAGCTGACCCGGCCACGACTTTACGTGTGGATCTGATCAACAGTGGATTAGCGACAGGCGACGAGCGGCAGGCCCAAGGGCCCGGGACCGGGGAGAGGGAAACGCGATGGACATCGTGTGGGCGGTGCTCTACTACGCCCTGACCGTCTTCCTGGTGTTCCTGCTTGTACGACTGGTCATGGACTGGGTCTTCCAGTTCGCGCGTTCGTGGCGGCCGGGTAAGGCCATGGTCCTGGTCCTGGAGGCCACGTACACTGTCACGGATCCGCCGCTCAAGCTTCTTCGGCGGTTCATCCCGCCGTTGCGTTTCGGGGGCGTGGCGCTCGACCTGTCCTTCTTCGTACTGATGATCATTGTGTATGTCCTGATCTCGCTTGTGCGGCCCTAGTCGTAGGTGAGCGATGCGACAGGATGCCGGTGTGCCGACGATCACGTTGAGGTGAAGAGATGCCATTGACCCCCGAGGACGTTCGGAACAAGCAGTTCACGACCGTCCGTCTGCGCGAAGGCTATGACGAGGACGAGGTCGATGCCTTCCTCGACGAGGTCGAGGCGGAGCTGACCCGCCTGCTTCGCGAGAACGAGGACCTGCGCGCCAAGCTGGCCGCCGCGACTCGTGCCGCCGCGCAGAACCAGGCCAACATGCGGAAGGAAGCGCCGCAGGACTCCCGTCCCGGCGCGCCCGTCCCGGCCGCCATATCCGGCCCGCCGGTCCCCGGCCAGCAGGGCCCCGGTGGTCCGCAGCAGCAGATGGGCCCGGGTGGTCCGCAGCAGCAGCAGATGGGTGGCCCGCAGCAGCAGATGGGCAACCAGCCGCTCGGCCTGCCCTCCGGCGCCCCGCAGCTCCCCGCCGGCCCCCAGCAGATGGGCGGCCCGCAGCAGCAGATGGGCCAGACCATGGGCGGCCAGCAGCAGCTGGTCCAGCCGATGGGCGGTCAGATGCTCCAGCCCATGGGCGGCCCCGGTGGCCCGCAGCAGCAGATGGGCAACCCGATGGGCCAGGGCATGGGCCAGCAGCAGATGCAGCCGATGGGCGGCCCCATGGGCGGCCCGCAGCAGCAGATGGGCGGCCCGCTCGGCGGTCCGATGCAGCAGCAGCAGGGCCCCGGTGGCGACAGCGCCGCCCGCGTCCTGGCGCTCGCTCAGCAGACCGCCGACCAGGCGATCTCCGAGGCCCGTTCCGAGGCCAACAAGATCGTCGGCGAGGCCCGCAGCCGGGCCGAGGGCCTGGAGCGCGACGCCCGAGCCAAGGCGGACGCCCTGGAGCGGGACGCGCAGGAGAAGCACCGGGTCGCGATGGGCTCGCTGGAGTCCGCGCGTGCCACGCTGGAGCGCAAGGTCGAGGACCTGCGGGCGTTCGAGCGTGAGTACCGTACGCGCCTCAAGTCGTACCTGGAGACCCAGCTGCGCCAGCTGGAGTCGCAGGCCGACGACTCGCTCGCCCCGCCGCGGATCCCCGCCACCGCGTCGCTGCCGCCGGCGGCCTCGTCGATGGCGCCGGCCGGTGCCGGTGCGATGAGTGGCGGTGCCCCGTCCTTCGGCGGCAACCAGCCGTCCTTCGGCGGCAACTCGCCGTCGTTCGGCGGTCAGAGCTCCTTCGGCGGGAACCCGCCGGCGCCGAGCTTCGGCGGCCAGCCGTCCGGTGGCAACACCGGCGCGCCGCAGATGCAGCCGGCCGGGATGACCCAGCCGATGGCGGCCGTCCGGCCGCAGCCTCCGCAGCCGATGCAGCAGGCGCCGGCGCCGATGCGGGGCTTCCTGATCGACGAGGACGGCGACAACTGAGGTCGTAGTACGGCCTTGTGAGAGCGCCCCCTGTCCGACCTCCGGGTCGGACAGGGGGCGCTCTTGCGTTGGCCGGGGCGGTGGGGCCGGGTGCGGGGGTACGGCGAAGCCGCCGGAACCGGGTGGTTCCGGCGGTTTCGGGGTCGGTCAGGCCTTGCGGAGCTGGAAGGCGAGGCCGAGGGATTCGTCGGTGAAGGTCTCGGACTCCCAGTCGGCCGCGCCGGCGGCGAAGTCGGTGGCGAGCACCTCCTCGGCGACGAGCGGACCGTGCTCGGCGATGGCCTCCGCGGTCTCCTCGGAGGTGGCCCGCCAGCGCAGGACGATGCGGTCGGCGACGTCGAGGCCGGAGTTCTTGCGGGCCTCCTGGATCTGGCGGATGGCGTCGCGGGCGACGCCGAGCCGCTTGAGCTCCGGGGTGATGGCCAGGTCGAGGGCGACGGTGGCACCGGACTCGTTGGCGACGGCCCAGCCCTCGCGCGGGGTCTCGGTGATGATCACCTCGTCCGGGGAGAGGGCGACCGTCTCGCCGTTCAGCTCGACCGAGGTCTCGCCGTTCGCGCGCAGTTCGGCGGCGAGGCGGGCGGCGTCGGTGGCGGCGACCGCCTTGGCGACGTCCTGCACGCCCTTGCCGAACCGCTTGCCCAGGGCGCGGAAGTTGGCCTTGGCACTGGTGTCGACCAGCGAGCCGCCGACCTCGGCCAGCGACTCCAGGGCGGAGACGTTGAGCTCCTCGGCGATCTGCGCGCGCAGGTCGGCGGGCAGCTCGTCCCAGCCCTGGGCGGCGATCAGAGCGCGGGACAGCGGCTGGCGGGTCTTCACGCCCGACTCGGCGCGGGTGGCCCGGCCGAGCTCGACCAGACGGCGGACCAGCGCCATGTGTCGGGAGAGGTCGGCGTCGACCAGCGACTCGTCGGCCTCCGGCCAGGTGGCCAGGTGGACCGAGGCCGGGGCGTCCGGGACGACCGGGACGACCAGGTCCTGCCAGACCTGCTCGGTGATGAACGGGGTCATCGGGGCCATCAGCCGGGTGACCGTCTCCAGCGCCTCGTGCAGGGTGGCGAGCGCGGCCGCGTCGCCCTGCCAGAAGCGGCGGCGGCCGCGGCGGACGTACCAGTTGGACAGGTCGTCGACGAAGCCGGACAGCAGCTTGCCGGCGCGCTGGGTGTCGTAAGCCTCGAAGGCCGAGTCGACCTCGCGGACCAGGGTGTTCAGCTCGGAGAGCACCCAGCGGTCCAGCTGCGGGCGGTCGGCCGGGGCCGGGTCGGCCGCCGAGGGGGACCAGCCGGCGGTGCGGGCGTACAGGGCCTGGAAGGCGACGGTGTTCCAGTAGGTGAGGAGGGTCTTGCGGACCACCTCCTGGATGGTGCCGTGGCCGACCCGGCGGGCCGACCAGGGCGAGCCGCCGGCCGCCATGAACCAGCGGACGGCGTCGGCGCCGTGCTGGTCCATCAGCGGGATCGGCTGCAGGGTGTTGCCCAGGTGCTTGGACATCTTGCGGCCGTCCTCGGCCAGGATGTGGCCCAGGCAGACGACGTTCTCGTAGCTGTTCTTGTCGAACACCAGGGTGCCGACCGCCATCAGCGTGTAGAACCAGCCGCGGGTCTGGTCGATCGCCTCGGAGATGAACTGCGCCGGGTAGCGCTTCTCGAACAGCTCCTTGTTCTGGTGCGGGTAGCCGTACTGGGCGAAGGGCATCGAGCCCGAGTCGTACCAGGCGTCGATGACCTCGGGGACGCGGGTCGAGGTGCCGCCGCACTCGCGGCAGGCGAAGGTGACCTCGTCGATGTACGGGCGGTGCGGGTCGAGGCCGCTCTGGTCGGTGCCGGTGAGCTCGGACAGCTCGGCCAGCGAGCCGACGCAGGTGAGGTGGCCCTCCTCGCAGCGCCAGATCGGCAGCGGGGTGCCCCAGTAGCGGTTACGGCTGAGCGCCCAGTCGATGTTGTTGTTCAGCCAGTCGCCGAAGCGGCCGTGCTTCACGTTCTCCGGGTACCAGTTGGTGGCCTCGTTCTCCCGGATCAGCGCGTCCTTGACCGCGGTGGTGCGGATGTACCAGGACGGCTGCGCGTAGTAGAGCAGCGCGGTGTGGCAGCGCCAGCAGTGCGGGTAGCTGTGCTCGTACGGGAGGTGGCGGAAGAGCAGGCCGCGTTCCTTGAGGTCCGCGACCAGGGCCTCGTCGGCCTTCTTGAAGAACTGGCCGCCGACCAGCGGGACCTCGGGGGCGAAGGTGCCGTCGGCGAGCACCGGGTTGACCACCGGCAGGCCGTACCGGCGGCAGGTCGCGAGGTCGTCAGCGCCGAAGGCGGGGGACTGGTGGACGATGCCGGTGCCGTCCTCGGTGGTGACGTAGTCGGCGTTGAGGACGTAGTGCGCGTCCTCGATCTCGACCAGGTCGAAGGGGCGGCGGTAGACCCAGCGCTCCATCTCGGCGCCGGTGAAGGACTCGCCGGTGGCCTCCCAGCCCTCGCCGAGGGACTTGGCGAGCAGCGGCTCGGCGACGACCAGCTTCTCGGTGCCGTCGGTGGCCACCACGTAGGTGACCTCGGGGTGGACCGCGGCGGCGGTGTTGGCGACCAGGGTCCACGGGGTGGTGGTCCAGACCAGCAGCGAGGCCTGGCCGGCCAGCGGGCCGCTGGTCAGCGGGAAGCGGACGAAGACCGAGGGGTCGACGACGGTCTCGTAGCCCTGGGCCAGCTCGTGGTCGGACAGGCCGGTGCCGCAGCGCGGGCACCAGGGGGCGACCCGGTGGTCCTGGACCAGCAGGCCCTTGTCGAAGATCTGCTTGAGCGACCACCAGACGGACTGGACGTACGACGGGTCCATCGTCCGGTAGGCCTCGTCGAGGTCGACCCAGTACCCCATGCGGGTGGTCAGCTCGGCGAAGGCGTCGGTGTGGCGGGTCACCGACGCGCGGCACTTGGCGTTGAACTCGGCGATGCCGTAGGCCTCGATGTCCTGCTTGCCGGAGAAGCCCAGTTCCTTCTCGACGGCGAGCTCGACCGGGAGGCCGTGGCAGTCCCAGCCGGCCTTGCGGGCGACGTGGTAGCCCTTCATCGTCCGGTAGCGCGGGAAGACGTCCTTGAAGACGCGGGCCTCGATGTGGTGGGCGCCGGGCATGCCGTTGGCGGTCGGCGGGCCCTCGTAGAAGACCCACTCGGGACGGCCCTCGGACTGCTCCAGGCTGCGCTGGAAGATCTTGCCGTCCTGCCAGAAGGACAGGATCTGGTGTTCGAGGGCGGGCAGGTCCACCTGCGCGGGGACGGGGTTGTAGGTGCTCATCGCGGCGTCATACCTCCGGCGGATGTGGACGGGATCCGACGGAGGGACGAGACGGCAAGCCGCCCCGCGGTACCACCCTCCTTGGCCGCGATGCTGCGTGCGGCCCTCTTGTTTGGGCTTGCTGCCGGGTCTAGTGGGCCGGGCCCGCGCGGTGGCGGGGGGCCGTTCTTCCGGCGGCTCCGGGGTGATCTTCCCGCCGTGCACACCCCCGGGCTCGCACCGTCCCCGGGTCGCTGGTGGCTGCGTACGTCGGTACTCGTCCCATCTGCGCCTTGCAGGGCCAGTGTATCGGCCGGGCAAGTCGGTTTGTCCAAATCGTTTTGCCCGCACCCTTCGGCCGGGAGGCTCCGGGGCGGGCCGCGGCGGTGGTTAGGCGGGGGTGATCTGGGCACAAGTCTGGTCAGCGCGCGGGGCGTGGCGGCTGGGGCGGCTGCCTGGGTGGGATCATCATGGGGCGTCGGTATGTCATGTTGTGACCGGTTTTGATCGGGATTATCGTTCCGGCACTGGAGGCCGCCGGGAACCGGCGGCTCGATTCGTTCGTAGATGGGGTCGAAGCCATGGCTGAGAAGGCAACCGGCGCGGGTACCGCCACCAAGCGGGCACGCAAGGCCGTGGCGGCCGATCCAGGGGAGGGGACCGTGACCACTACCGCACGGCAGAAGAGCAGCACCGACACCGTCACCGTGCCGCGCGGCGCCGAGTCGGTGGACCCGGCCACGCTGCCGGTCCGGCCCGGCGAGGACCCGTGGACCACCGACGAGGTCCACGAACTGCACACCGAGCTCATCAGCGAGCTGGAGCGGCTGCAGAACGAGATCGACGCGGCCGAGGCGGCCATCTCCGGCCTGATGCGTGACTCCAACGACGGAGCCGGCGACGACCAGGTGGACGCCGGTACGAAGAACATCTCGCGGGAGAGCGAACTCGCGCTGGCCAACAACGCCCGGGACAGCCTCGCCCAGACCGAGCGGGCCCTGGTCAGGCTGGAGGGCGTCGGCTTCGGCACCTGCGAGTCCTGCGGGCAGGCCATCGGAAAGGCCCGGATGCAGGCCTTCCCCCGGGCCACGCTCTGCGTGCAGTGCAAGGCCAAGCAGGAACGCCGCTGAAGCGGCCGACCGGGGCGGCGCGGGGGGTCGGGCTTGCCGTACGCTCGACCCCGTAACGTCGCCTGATCCTTGGGACACGTCCGTTCGGAGGTGTCCGGTACGGCGACCACGGGCCCACCCTCCCCCACCTCCGGCCGGGGGAGCTCCATCGGCAGCGGAGCGGATCATCAGTACGCAAGGTTCCCCCCAGACGCGGGACGACGCCGTCCCGACCCCCGCCGAAGCCGTGGAGGTGGCCGTGGCCGAGCCCGCCGAGCCCACCGAGCCTGCGGAGCCCACCGAGGCGGCCGCCCCGGTCGCGGCGGAGGCGCCGAAGGGCCCGCGGCGCATCGGCGTGCTGATGGTCGTCGCGCTGCTCGCGTTCCTGATCGACCTCGGCGGCAAGCTGCTGGTCGTGGCCCGGCTGGAGAACCACGCGGCGATCAAGGTGATCGGCGACGTCGTCACCTTCCAGGTCATCCGCAACTCCGGCGCCGCCTTCGGCATGGGCCAGGCGCTGACCGTCGTGTTCACGATGATCGCCTCGGCCGTCATCGTGGTGATCTGGCGGATCGCCCGACGGCTGTACAGCCTGCCCTGGGCGATCGCGCTCGGGCTGCTGCTCGGCGGGGCGCTGGGCAACCTCACCGACCGGCTGTTCCGCTGGCCGGGCGTCTTCCGCGGGCACGTCGTCGACTTCATCTCCGTCCAGCACTTCGCGGTCTTCAACCTCGCCGACTCGGCGATCGTCTGCGGCGGCATCCTCGTGGTGCTGCTCTCCTTCCGGGGCAGCAACCCGGACGGCACCGTCCACCAGCAGGGCGGCAAGGCCGAGTAACGGAGGCCCGAGCGGTCGGCGGGCGGGGGAGGGCCGCCTTTCCGGCATACTCGTACGGGTGAGTACCGCTGCGCAGATCCGAAGCCTCCCCGTACCCGACGGCCTGGAGGGCGAACGCCTCGACGCCGCCCTCGCCCGGATGTTCGGCTTCTCCCGGACGAAGGCCGCCGAGTTGGCCGCCGACGGCAAGGTGACGCTCGACGGCGCCGTGGCCGGCAAGTCGGACCGGGTGACCGCCGGCTCCTGGCTGGAGGTCGAGATCCCCGCTCCCGCCGCGCCGGTGCAGATCGTCGCCGAGGCGGTCGAGGGCATGCGGATCGTCCACGACGACGAGGACATCGTGCTCGTCGACAAGCCGATCGGCGTCGCCGCGCACCCCAGCCCCGGTTGGACCGGCCCCACCGTCATCGGCGGGCTCGCCGCGGCCGGCTACCGGATCTCCACCTCCGGCGCCGCCGAGCGCCAGGGCGTCGTGCACCGGCTCGACGTCGGCACCTCCGGGCTGATGGTCGTCGCCAAGTCCGAGCGCGCGTACACCGACCTCAAGCGGCAGTTCCACGACCGGATCACCGAGAAGCGCTACCACACCCTCGTCCAGGGACACCCGGACCCGCTGAGCGGCACCGTGGACGCGCCGATCGGGCGGCACCCCAGCTCGGACTGGAAGTGGGCCGTGACGAAGGACGGCAAGCCGTCCATCACGCACTACGACCTGATCGAGGCCTACCGGGCCGCGTCGCTGCTCGACGTCAAGCTGGAGACCGGCCGCACCCACCAGATCCGGGTGCACATGTCGGCGCTGCGCCACCCCTGCGTGGGCGACCTGACGTACGGCGCCGACCCGACGCTGGCCAAGCGGCTCGGGCTGACCCGGCAGTGGCTGCACGCCGTGTCGCTCGGCTTCGAGCACCCGGCGGACGGGCAGTGGGTCGAGTTCACCAGCGAGTACCCGGCCGACCTGCAGAAGGCGCTCGACGTCATCTCGGCGGAGAGCTGAGATGACGGCCGCCATCCGGGTCGCGCGGGACGCGGCGGACCTGGCGCTGGTGCGCCGGGTGCGGCGCGAGGTGTTCGTGGTCGAGCAGAACGTGCCGGAGGAGCTGGAGTACGACGAGTACGACGCGACCTCGGTGCACCTGCTGGCCGTCGGAGCGGACGGGGCCGCGCTCGGCACCGGGCGGCTGATCTTCGGGGAGCAGGCGCTGAAGCTCACCGGGGGTGTCGCGGGACGGGTGCTGCTCGGGCGCCTGGCGGTGGTGTCCGCGGCCCGGGGGACCGGGCTCGGGGCCGAACTGGTGCGGGCGATCGAGGCCGCCGGGCGTGAGCGCGGGGCCGTCGAGCTGGAGCTGCACGCGCAGGTGCAGGCGCTGGGGTTCTACGAGCGGCTGGGCTATCTGGCGGAGGGCCCGGAGTACGACGACGCGGGGATCCCGCATCGGACGATGACGCGGGTGCTGTAAGGCGCTTGGTTGCGGGAATCCCCGTGCCCCCGGTGGGGGTGCGGGGATTCCCGTCCTTCCGGGGGCCGGTTCCCGCTGTCGGCGGCCTCAGCCCTCGGTGGTGCGCAGGCGGGGGAGGGCGTGGGGGTGCTCGTCGCGCAGGTGGGCGATGAGCTGTTCGCGGATGTCGAAGCGGAGCTGGGCGGCGTCCTCGGGCGTGCGGGCGGTCATGGTGGCGCGGACCACGATGGTGCTGGGGGTGGTGTCGGTGACCTGGAGGGCCCACTCGGCGCCGTCCCAGAGGGGGTTCTCGGCGAGCCGGGTGCGCAGGGCCGCGCGCAGGTCGTCGACCCGGGTGCTGTGGTCGAGGTGGAGCAGGACGGCGGCGAGCAGGCCCGGGTCGCGGCGGGTCCAGTTCTCGAAGGGCTTGTTGACGAAGTAGGAGACCGGGACGATCAGTCGCCGGTAGTCCCAGAGCCGGACCACCAGGTAGGACAGGGTGATCTCCTCGACCGTGCCCTGCTGGCCGTCCACCACCACGGTGTCGCCGATCCGCACGGTGTCGCCGAAGGCGATCTGCAGGCCGGCGAAGAAGTTGCCCAGGGTGCTCTGCGCGGCGATGCCGGCCACGATGCCGATGATGCCGGCGGAGGCCAGCAGGCTGGCGCCGATGGTGCGCATCGCGGAGAAGGTCAGCAGCATCACGGCGATGGTCACCACGACGACGACCGCGCCCGCCACCCGGCGCAGCATGCCGATCTGGGTCCTCATCCGCTGTACCCGGGAGGGGTCGTCGATGACCGCCTCGTAGCGGCTGAGCACGGCCTCCAGGACGGCCGCCACCACCCGGACGGTGAGCCAGCCGAGCGAGGCGAGCAGGAACAGCAGCACCAGGTGGTGGATGCCGCCGCCGTGCTGGTGGAAGATCCGCCCGAGCGGGTCGGCGGCGAGCAACAGGGCTGATGCGACGGTGAGTTGGAGCGGGATGCGGCAGCGGCGCAGCAGCGCCCAGACCGGCGCCTCGGGGTGCCGGACGGCGACCCGCTGAAGCGTCTGGTCGACGACCCAGCCGATCACCAGGGTGGCGGCGACGGTGGCGAACAGGGCGATCAGTGGCCAGAGCACGGGCACCTTCTCGGGCGGGGAGGCGGAGGGTACGCCGTACCATACCCGGGCGTACCGGGGTGAACCGGACGAAGGAGTCGGCGCCCTTATCGGACGCCTACCCGGGCGGCCGATACGATCAGCCCCCATGGAGTTCGGTGGGGCGTGGCGCCGGTGGCGCGGCCGGGGTACGTCGGTGCGGCGCAAGGTGCTGGCCGGGGCGGTGGCCCTGGTGGCGGTGGCCGGGTTCGGTACGGCGGCGATGGCGTCCGGCGGTGAGCAGGCGGTCCAGCAGGAGGACCGTTTCCTCGCCATGCCGGAGACCCCCGGCAGCGACCAGCAGGTCCAGCTGGACACCTCCTTCTTCACCACCGGCACCACCCCGCG
The DNA here is from genome assembly GCF_044742585.1 of Kitasatospora sp. NPDC087861. Lineage (NCBI taxonomy): Bacteria > Bacillati > Actinomycetota > Actinomycetes > Kitasatosporales > Streptomycetaceae > Kitasatospora > Kitasatospora sp. NPDC087861. The sequence continues at coordinate 104,551 of NZ_JBIUUS010000014.1, read as the reverse complement.
CCCGGCGGTCCTGCTCGCGCACGGCTTCGGCGGCTCCAAGGACGGCGAGCGCGAGCGCGCCCAGCAGCTGGCCCGACAGGGCTACGCCGTGCTGACCTGGTCGGCGCGGGGGTTCGGGCACTCGGGCGGGAAGATCGGCCTCAACGCGCCCGACCGCGAGGTCGAGGACGTCAAGCACCTGGTGGACTGGCTGGCCGGGCGCCCCGAGGTCCAGCTCGACGGGCCCGGCGATCCCCGGGTCGGCATCACCGGCGCCTCCTACGGTGGGGCGGTCTCGCTGCTCGCCTCCGCGTACGACCACCGGATCGACGCGGTGGCCACCCAGATCACCTGGTGGAACCTGGCCGACGCGCTGTTCCCGCAGGGCGTCCAGGGCTCCGGCGCGGTGGACGGCGTGTTCAAGAAGCTCTGGGCCGGGATCTTCTTCACCACCGGCGCGGCGGGCGACCTCGGCCCCTCCGGCGGCGCGCCGCGCGGCGGCGGGACGACGCCGGAGCAGGACGGGCCGGTCGGCTGCGGGCGGTTCCTGGAGTCGCTCTGCCAGATGTACGACCGGGTCGCCACCGCCGGGCACGCCGACCCGGAGGCCGTCGCGCTGCTGGATCGCTCCAGCCCGTCCTCGGTGGCCGCGCAGCTCAAGGCGCCCACCCTGGTCGTCCAGGGCCAGCAGGACTCGCTGTTCCCGCTCGACCAGGGCGACCGGATCGCCCGGGCGGTCGCCGCCAACGGCGCGCCCGTCTCGGTGGACTGGTTCGCCGGCGGGCACGACGGCGGCACCGACACCAGCGCCCGGGTGGACGACCGGGTGACCGCCTGGTTCGACCATTTCCTGAAGAATCGCGGCCTGCGCGGCCGGAGCGCCGACACCGGCCCCGCCTTCCGGGTCACCCGCACCGGCGGCGTCGACTCCACCGGCTTCCAGGCCGTCCTGCGCGGCGCCACCGCCGACAGCTACCCGGGCCTCGGCGGAACCGGCTCGCGCAGCGTCGAACTCGCCGGCGGCGAGAAGACCTTCGCCAACCCGCCCGGCGGCGCCCCGCCCGGGATCTCCACCCTCCCCGGCATCGGCGCGCTCAGCCAGGCCGCCTCGCTCGGCGCCGGGCTGTCACTGGACTTCCCCGGCCAGCACGCCGCCTTCGACTCCGCGCCGCTGGACCGGCCGCTGCACCTGACCGGGCAGCCCACCGTGCCCGTCCAGGTGCGCGCCGACCGGCCGGACGCGGTGCTCTTCGCCAAGCTGTACGACGTCGGCCCGGACGGCAAGGCCGTGTTGCCGCAGCAGCTGGCCGCCCCGCTGCGGGTGACCGGGGCCGACGCGGGCCGCACCGTCACGGTCGCGCTGCCCGCCGTCGACCACACCTTCCCGGCCGGGCACCGGCTGCGGCTCGTCCTGGCCGCCACCGACCTCGCGTACGCCTCGCCCGCCGAGCCCGCCACCTACCGGGTCGCGCCGGCCGGGGCACTCACCGCGCCGACCGTCGAGCAGCTCGTCACCGAGTCCGCGCCGTTGCCCGCCCGCACCTGGCTGCTGCCGCTGGCCGCCGTGGCGGTGGCCGCCGGGCTGCTCCTCGTCCCCCGGCTGCGGCGCCGCCGGCGGGCGGCCGGCGGACCGGCGTACGACCCGGCGCTGGCCGGTGTGCCGTTGCGGATCACCGGCCTGAGCAAGCGCTACAAGGGCGCTCAGGACCGGTACGCGGTCAAGGAGTTGGGCTTCCGGGTCGAGCAGGGGCAGGTGCTCGGCCTGCTCGGGCCCAACGGCGCGGGCAAGACCACCACGCTGCGGATGCTGATGGGCCTGATCCGGCCCGACGCGGGCGAGATCCGGATCTTCGGCCACTTGGTGCGCCCCGGCGCCCCGGTGCTCTCCCGGGTCGGCGCCTTCGTCGAGGGCGCGGGCTTCCTGCCGCACCTCAGCGGACGGGCCAACCTGCGGCTGTACTGGCAGGCCACCGGGCGGCCGGAGGCGGACGCCCGCTTCGACGAGGCGCTGGCCATCGCCGGCCTCGGCGAGGCGCTCGACCGCGCCGTGCGCACCTACTCGCAGGGCATGCGGCAGCGGCTCGCGATCGCCCAGGCCATGCTCGGGCTGCCCGACCTGCTCATCCTCGACGAGCCGACCAACGGGCTCGATCCGCCGCAGATCCGCGAGATGCGCGAGGTGATGATCCGGTACGCGGCGGCCGGGCGGACCGTCATCGTCTCCAGCCACCTGCTCGCCGAGGTCGAGCAGAGCTGCACCGACCTGGTCGTGATGGACCGCGGGCAGCTGATCACCACCGGCGCCGTCGGCGAGATCGTCGGCGCGGGCGGGCTGCTGCTCGTCGGCGTACCGGCCGGGTACGCGCCGTCGGAGTCGGTCGTCGAGAAGGTGGGCGCGCTGGCCGGGGTCGGCTCGGTGGAGGCCGTCGAGGGCGGGCTGCTCGTGCGCCTGGACGGGCTGGCGGCCAGCGAACTGGTGGCCGAGCTGGTGCGCCTCGGCGTGCCGGTGGAGAGCGCCGGGCCGCAGCGGCGGCTGGAGGACGCGTTCCTGTCGTTGATCGGAGGTACGGCGTGAGGACGAATGTTTCGCCCGTTTCGGCGGATCACGCCGAGGGCTACCGGGCGAGCCGGACGCTGCCGCTGCGGGTGGAGGCGATGCGGCAGCTGCGGCGGCGCCGCACGCTGGTGATCGGCGCGGTGCTGGCCGCCATGCCGTTCGTCCTCCTGGCCGCGTTCCAGATCGGCGGCACCCCGAGCCGGGCCGACCGGACCACCTTCATCGACCTGGCCACCGCCTCCGGGCCCAACTTCGCGGCCACCATGCTGTTCGTGGGCACCGGCTTCATGCTGGTCATCCCGGTCGCGCTGTTCTGCGGCGACACGGTCGCCTCCGAGGCCAGCTGGTCCTCGCTGCGCTACCTGCTGGCGGCGCCGGTGCCCCGGGCCCGGCTGCTGGCCCGCAAGTTCGCGGTCGGGTTGGCGTTCTCGGCCGTGGCGGTGGTCATGCTGCCCGCGATCGGGCTGCTCGTCGGCACCGCCGCGTACGGCTGGGGGGACCTGAAGCTGCCCGCCGGGGCCACCCTCTCGGCCGGGGAGGCGCTGCCCCGGCTGGCCGTCGCGGCGGCGTTCGTGTTCCTGAGTGAGATCGTGATCGCCGCACTGGCGTTCTGGCTCTCGACGGCGACGGACGCGCCGCTGGGCGCCGTCGGCGGGGCGGTGTTCGCGTCGATCATCACCGGCGTCCTGGACGCCGTCACGGCGCTGGGGGACCTGCGGGAGTGGCTGCCGGCGCACTGGCAGTACGCGTGGGCGGACGCCCTGCAGCCACAGCTGGAGTGGGGCGGCATGGTGCAGGGCGTCTCGCTGTCGCTCTCGTACGCGGCGGTGCTGCTCGCGCTGGCCTTCCGGGGGTTCGCGCGCAAGGACGTGGTGTCCTAGGCCCCGGGTGGGCGTCAGGTGACCGGGGCGTCCGCGCGCTCTATTCGCTGGGTGCCGGTGCGGGTGCGGTAGGAGCGGGTCCAGCTGCTGGTCGCGTCCTTGCGGGTGCGGTCGGAGAGGACGTAGTAGTCCATCTGGGTCTGCTCGGGCGTGATGTCCAGGACTCCGTAGCCGTGCGAGTCCAGGTCGACCCACTTGACGTGCGGGTTGGCGGTCCTGATCGCGGTGGCGGCCGCCAGCGAGACGGTCTGCGGCGCGACCTTCAGCAGGTCGTCGACGTTGTCCGAGGTCACCGAGGTGACCACGAACTCGGTGGCGACGCTGCCGGACAGCGGGTAGGTGGCGGCCTCGTTCGGGACGTCGCCGGCCCAGGCGGAGTGGATGTCGCCGGTCAGGAAGACGGTGTTGGTGATGCCGTTCGCCTTGAGGTGGCCGAGCAGTTCACGGCGGTCGTGGGTGTAGCCGTCCCACTGGTCGGGGTTGACCGCCACGCCCTCACCGGGCAGGCCGAGCAGCTTGGCCAGCGGGCGCAGCAGGTAGTCGGGCAGGGAGAGGAAGGCGACCGGGGAGATCATCACCTCGTTGCCGATCAGCCTCCAGGTGGTGTCGGAGGCGGACAGCCCGGCCTTCAGCCAGTCCAGCTGGGCGCGGCCGGTGATCGTGCGGTCGGCCGAGTCGACGGCGCCGCTGCCGGTCCTGGCCTGCTGGGAGCGGAACGAGCGCTGGTCCATCAGGTGCAGGTCGGCGAGCCTGCCGTAGCGCAGGCGGCGGTAGGTGGTGCCGGCGATGGACGGCCGTACGGGCATCCACTCGAAGTAGGCCTGCTTGGCGGCGGCCATCCGGTCGGCCCAGTCGCCCTCGGCACCCGGGGTGTGGTTCTCGGCGCCGCCGGACCAGGCGTCGTTGGCGAACTCGTGGTCGTCCCAGATCGCGATGGTCGGGAGCTTCGCGTGCAGGGTCTGGAGGTCCTCGTCGGTCTTGTACTGGCCGTGCCGGGTCCGGTAGTCGGCCAGGGTGAGGATCTCGTGGGTGGGGGCGTGCGGGCGCACGACCGTGCCGCGGGCGCAGAACTCGCCGGTCTTGTACTCGTAGATGTAGTCGCCGAGGAAGAGGAAGGCGTCCAGGTCGCCGCGGGCGGCGAGGTGGCGGTAGGCGGAGAAGTAGCCGGCCTCCCAGTTGGCGCAGGAGGCGACGCCGAAGCGGAGCCGGGCGAGGGCGGCGTCGGTGGCGGGGGTGGTGCGGGTGCGGCCGGTGGGGGAGACGGTGGTGCCGGTACCGGTGGTGGCGGTGAAGCGGTACCAGTAGGGGGTGTCCGGGGTCAGGCCGCGGACGTCGGCCTTGACGGTGTGGTCGGCGGCGGCGGTGGCGGTCACCGTGCCGCTCGCGACGATGCGGGTGAAGGCCTGGTCGGCGGCCAGCTCCCAGCGGACCTCGGTGTCGGGGCCGAGTCCCGAGCCGGGGACGGCCTCGGGGCGGGGCGTCACCCTGGTCCAGAGCAGGACGCCGTCGGGGAGGGGGTCGCCGGAGGCGATGCCGTGGAGGAAGCGGGGGGTCGCTTCGGGGGTTCCGGCGGGCTGGGCGGCTTCGGCGGGGGTGGAGAGGGCGAGGGGGAGCGCGGACGCTCCGGCGGCCAGTGCGCCGGCCTTCAGCACCTGGCGGCGGCACGGGCGGGCGGAGGTCATGTCATGGACAAGATCGTTCACGTCCGGCAGGTTACCGGTTAGTAAAGCATAGGTAAATCAGGTGAACTGACGTTCCGTCGCGGAGTGGTCCGGCTCGGTCCCCGAGACGGGCGGACCGGGGAAGCCGGGACGCCGAGTCATGCGAGATCATGGGGGAGTACCCGCCCTCAGCTGCCGAAGGACCCCGACCGTGGCCCAGATCGTCCTCTTCCACTCCGCCCTCGGGCTGCGCCCCGCCGTGCACGCCGCCGCCGACCGGCTGCGCGCCGCCGGGCACACCGTGCACACCCCGGACCTGTACGACGGGCGGACCTTCGACGACATCGAGGCCGGGCTGGCGTACCAGGAGGAGGTCGGCGGCAGCGAGGAGCTGCTGCGCCGGGCGGTGACCGCCGCGGCTCCGCTGTCCGACGGCGGTCTGGTCTACGCGGGCTTCTCGCTCGGCGGCTCGCTCGCCCAGAACCTCGCGCTGGCCGACGAGAAGGCCCGCGGGCTGCTGCTCCTGCACGGCACCTCCGACCTGCGGGAGGACGCGGCCACCGAGATCCCGGTGCAGCTGCACGTCGCCGAGCCGGACCCGTTCGAGACCGAGGACTGGCTGAACGCCTGGTACCTGCGGATGCGGCGGGCCGGTGCCGACGTCGAGGTGCACCGCTACCGGGGCGCCGGGCACCTGTTCACGGACGCCGAGCTGGCCGACTACGACGCCGAGGCGGCGGAGCGGGCCTGGGCGGTCGCGCTGGACTTCCTCGGCGAGCTGGATTCCTGAGCGGGTGGCCGGGGCCGAGGACGTCGTCGGGGGCGAGCCGGGTCTCCGGGGGTAGCGATCGCCGTCGACAGGGTGCCGGGGACGGCGTGGTGGGAGCGCGTCGTCGGCTCCGGGCGGGCGGATATCATCCGGGAATGGTCAACCTTCGCACCCGCACGGTGGTTTTCGATCTCGACGGCACGCTCTGCTTCGACGGGCGGACGATCGACGGCCGGATCCTGGCGGCGATCGGGGAGTGCGAGCGGGCCGGGTACCAGGTGGTCTTCGCGTCGGCCCGGCCGGTGCGGGACATGCTGCCGGTGCTCGACGGCGCCTTCCCGTCCGCGATGCTGATCGGGGGGAACGGGAGCCTGGTGTCGGTCGACGGGCAGGTGCGGGCCCGGGCCGTGTTCGAACCGGCGACGCTGGGCGGGCTGATGGCGGCGGTCGCGCGGTACGAGGCGGGCTACCTCGCGGACGGCCCCTGGGACTACGCGTACACGGGGCCGGTGGACCACCCGATCCGGAGCCGCGTCGACCAGGGCGGCCTGGCGAGCCGGGTGGAGCTGGTCGAGCTTCCCGAGGTGGTGAAGTTCCTGGTCGTCGAGGCGTCGGACATGGTGGAACTCGCCGAGGCCGGCCGGGGGCTCGGGCTGATGGTCAACCACCACCTCGACGAGGCGATCATCGACTTCGCGCCCGGTTCGACGACGAAGTGGGAGGCCCTGACGTCGATGGACATCGGCGCGTACACGGCGTTCGGCAACGACATCAACGACTTCGACCTGCTGCGGAACGCGGAGCGGGCGGTGCGCGTCGGCACGCATCCCGGGCTGGACGACGTCGCCCAGGTCACCGTCGCGGCCGAGCCGGAGGCGGTAGCGGCTGAGATATCCCTGCTGGCGCGGACGGTCCAGGCCCGGTAGCACGCCGGCGCCGGTGGTAGGCCCAGGCCAGGGCCAGGACGATCGGCCCCCACAGCATCGCCGGCGTGATGCACACCCGGGCCAGCGCCGTCCACCACCCGTTGGCGAACCCCACCTCGGGCAGGACACCCGCCCAGGCGAGCGGGTACAGGTCGAACAATGCGACCAGGGCCAGGCCGCCCACGGCCGCCGGGACCACCGCCGCCAGCGGCACCACCCGCCGGCCGCCGACGAACGGCATCCAGCGCGGCACCACCTCGCCCCACCTGCTCACCAGGCCGGTGGTGAGCAGGGCCAGCGCCTCGGTGAGCACGCTGAGCCCGACGACGTAGAACGGACTCCACCAGGGGACGGCCGCCGGGGCCGCGGGGTCGAGCATGCCCATCCGGAAGTCGACGGCGAACGGCAGCCGCCACAGGCAGTGCGGCAGCACGACGAACGGCAGGGCCTTGGCGAGCCGGAGGGCCCAGGCGGGGACGGGGCGCTCGGTGTCGCCGAGCGGGAGGGCGGGGCGTCTGATCGGCATGTTTCCACGATCGCCGGACCTGGGACGGGGGTGCGTCGACCGTGCGGACGATCACGATCCCCCGCGAGAGCCAGTCCTCCGTCCTCCCGCCTTCCGTGCCGGCCTTGAGCTCAAGGGGAGTTGAGGTTTTACGGTGGCCGCGTTCCAGTGATCGATCGAAGGGGGTGCGGGGACGTGCCGCTTGCCCCGATGTGGTGCTCTTCGCCGACGGCCGCCTCGTCTTCCGGGGCACGCCGGAGGACCTGGCCGCGGCGGGCGTCCCCGAGTACCCGGGCGACAGCCCGCTGGTGACCGGCACTCTGCTGTACGCAGTCGCGGGACCGTGACGGTACCGGGCACGTCCCGCGCCCCGCGCCCCCGCGAGGCGGGGGCGCGGAGCGTTCTGCCGAGGACCGTCAGTCGTGGCTGCCCAGGGTGTCGTGCGAGACCTGCCAGAGCAGGGCGGCCGCCTCGGGGTCGAGGGCGTATTCGGAGACGCCGTTGCGTGCGCTGAGCTCGCCGCGGACGGCTTCGTTGCAGTCCTCGAAGTAGCGGCCGCTGACGCCCTCCAGCAGCGGTGAGGCCGCGAGCAGGACGGAGGTCGCCGCGCCCTGCTCGGTGCTCTTCCACAGCAGTTCCGCGCCGTCGGCGGCCTGGGCCCGCAGCCGGTCGAGCTCCTCCTCGGAGACGTAGCGCTGGAGGGCGGTACGGATGCCGCCGGGCATCAGGGCGTTGACGGTGATGCCGACCGCGGCCCAGCGCTTGGCGGCCTCGACCGCGAACAGGACGTTGGCGGTCTTGGACTGGCCGTAGGCGGACCAGGGCTCGTAGGCGCGCTCGCGGAAGTGGATGTCCTCGAAGACGACCGGGGAGCGGTGGTGGGCGCTGGAGCTGACGGCCACCACGCGGGCGCCGCCGTCCCGGGCCAGGGCCGCGTGCAGGCCGGTGGCCAGCGCGAAGTGCCCGAGGTGGTTGGTGGCGAACTGGAGCTCCCAGCCCTCCGGCGTGCGGAGCTCGGGCGAGGCCATCACGCCGGCGTTGTTGACCAGGATGTGCAGCGGCCCGTCCCATCCGGCGACGAACGCGGCGACGGAGGCCTGGTCGGCGAGGTCCAGCGGCGCGACCCGGACGTCCTTGTTGCCGGTGGTCGCGGTGATGTCCTCGGCGGTGCGGGCCCCGGCGTCGAGGTTCCGGACCGCGAGGGTGACCTGGGCGCCCGCCGAGGCGAGGGCACGTGCGGTCTCGACGCCGATGCCGGAGGCTCCGCCGGTGACGACGGCGCGGCGGCCGGTCAGGTCGATGCCGGAGACGACCTCGGCGGCGGTGGACTCGGCGCCGAAGGAGGTGGTGAGGCGCGGGGTGGTGGCGTTCATGATCATTCCCGTCTGGCTGGGTGACCGGAGCTGGGGTGCGCGGGAGGGTGCGGCCGGTAGAGTGGAAACCGGAGGGCCCTCCGCATGTCCTCAGGTTAAGCGGAGGAACCTCCGCTTGCAACCCGAGGAGGACCAGCCGTGACCACCGCCGACCCCCGGCCGCTGCGCGCCGACGCGCGCCGCAACCGCGACCGACTGATCGAAGTGGCCGCACGGGCCTTCGCCCAGGACGGGCCGGACGCGACGCTCGGGGCGATCGCCAAGGAGGCCGGCGTGGGCATCGGCACCCTCTACCGCCACTTCGCCACCCGCGAGGAACTCGTCGAGGCGGTCTACCGCAGCGAACTCGCCAAGCTGTGCGACTCCGCCACGGAGCTCCAGGACGGCAGGGAACCCGACGCCGCGTTGCGCGCCTGGATGGACGGCTTCGTCCGCTACATGACCACCAAGCGCGGGATGTCCGACGCGCTGCGCGCGCTCATCGCCTCCGGGGGCGACCCCTTCTCGCACAGCCGCGCGATGCTGACCGCCGCGATCACCCAGCTCCTGCGCGCCGGGGCCGAGTCGGGCGTGCTGCGCGCCGACGTCGAGCCGGACGACGTGCTGTTCAGCCTCAGCGGCCTGTCCCTGGCCGCGACGACCCCCGAGCACCACGCCCGGATGGAACGCCTCCTCGACCTCCTGATGGACGGCCTCCGCTACCAGGCCGCCTCCGGGCGGGACGCCCGCTGAGAACGGCGAAGGGCGCCAGCCGTATGGCTGGCGCCCTTCGCCGTGACTCCGGCCGGTATGAGGAGCGGGCGTCCTCGGCCTCCTGCGCGGGTCGATCCGGTTGAGGGTGGCCGATCGGAGGAGCTGGTAGGGCGACTTCACCAGTCTCAGACGAACTGGTCCGAATCGTGTGGCGTCTCAGGTGATCTTGCCGCGCGGCATCGGCGCCCGGGCCATGCGCACATTGGGCAGCCTGCCTCGCCAGAGCTCACGCTCACCTGTGGTCCTGAAACCGTACCGCTCGTAGAAGCGGATCGCCTTCTCGTTGTAGTCGGTCACCCACAGGAGCATGCGGGCATCCTGCGCCCACACCAGGAACTCGCCCATCAGCTGGCTGCCGATACCTTGGCCCTGGGCTTCGTTCAGCAGATACATCGGTCCGAGGGTGACCACCTCGTCTCGGCGACCGCAAAGAACCCCGACGATCTCCGCCCCGGAGCGGACGACACGGCAGAACAACAGATCCGGCTGTCGCACAGCCTCCTCGATGAACACCCGCCACTGGGCAATGCCCTCCGCTGTGACCGTGGGACCTCGGTGCTCGCGGATCCACGCCTCGTCGATCCCCGCTCGTTCGTTGGGGTAGGTCTGGAGCCAGGCCCGCAGCTGCATCCGGCCCACGGGGGCGGCATCGTCAGGGTGGGGTACGGCGATCTGATGGACCATAAGTCCATTCTTGACGCCGCACCTGATGGGTCGCGCGTGATTTTTCCCGTGCAGACCTGCACGGGTCCAGAGAGGGAAACATGTCCAAGAGACCACTTCCCTTGAGATCCGGATCTTCTGACCGTCTCAGATGGTCTGGTCGCTGCACGGCAGAGCGGCGGCCACGGACCAGATCATGTGAGACGGGACAGCGAGGGGCTGTTGGGTTGGTGGTTAGAAGACGTTGTCTTTCCGGGTTGATCAGGTCCTGTCCGAACCACGCGGGCCGAAGGCCGCTGAGACGGTCGAGGACAATCCCTCCGGGCCGGCCGCGCAGCAGCCCGTCCGGGCTGTGGTGGCCGGTTCGATCGTGCCGGTGTGGCAGGACGGGTTGAACGCGGCCGTGCTGGCACCGGACTACCAACGGATCGTGAACCTTCTGGCCGACCGCCGGCGATCCGGTGACGAGGCGGCGATGAGTTGTCAGCAGCTCGCCGGCGTGCTGGGTCTGGAGGTGGTTCCGGCGAAGGTCGAAGGGGTGCGGTCGAAGGCGAAGCGCCTGGTGGCTCGGGGCTGGCTGATGGAGGAGAGCCCGGGCCGGTTCAGCATCCCCGACGTGCCAGGCGGCGGCTCATGACCATGGCCATCGACCAGCGGATCATCGCCTCGGAGGTGTCGGTGCGGGCCTCGTAGTCCCGGGCCAGGCGGCGTGAGTGCATCAGCCACGCGAACGTCCGTTCCACCAGCCACCTCTTCGGCAGTACCGTGAACCCCGAGGCATCGTCGCTGCGCCGGCGCTCGCGGTCAGGACGATCGGCCGCGTTCCCGTACACATGAGCGAGGCAATCGCACGAGCGGTGGGCCGAGTTGGACTCCACGGGCACCGACACGGAAGACTGCAGCACCATGGCCTCCTGGTTTCTCGGTCTGGCTTCGACACCCACCGAGTTGCCAAGAGGCCCTGCCTTCATGCATCGACCGCCCCATGGCCGCCCGATCGAGACCGGTCAAGAACTGGTGAAGGTCACCTCGGGGAAGTCCCGGCTGGGACCGTTGAGCAACGGCTCGCAGACTCCCTTGAGTTGGCGTTCAAAGAAGGCACTGACATAGCTGGTGGTGATCGCGATCGACCTGGGAGCGCTCGGGATGGACAGCACACCGCTCTCGTTGATCAGGTAGTCCAGGTCGGTGAAGGTGTAGTGGTCCGCGCCGGCGACGGTGAGCCACCGCTTCCACCCGTTCAGGTCCGGCCAACTGCTGGTCCAGGTCGGCACAATGTCCGGGCTGCTCGGGTCCGCGGCTGCGATCAGCAGGACCGGACGGCCGTCGATGCCGGTCGCGGGAACCGGTGGGGTGATGGGGCCGTCGAGGTCGGCGCCGGCCAGCACCCGTCGGTCCGCGAGCATGGTGGCCAGGGTCGCGTCACCGCCGATGGAGTGGCCGGCCATGCCGATCCTCGCCGGGTCGATGAGGTCGGCATACCGCCATACCGGGTGCGGACCGGTGAGTTCGGTGAGCAAGAAGGACACGTCCTGGGCACGGCCTGCGGCGACCTGCGCCTGGGTGATGGTGCCGGCGTCGTACTCGTCGCACGCCGCGCAGGGCAGGATACCGCCGGGGAACCGGGTGGCCGCCGATTCGTAGGCGTGGTCGACGGTCGCCACCACGAATCCTCGGCTGCCCAGTTCCTCGGCGAGAGCGGTGAGGGTGTAACGGGGCACCGTGAAACCAGGGGACAGCACGACGAGCGGATAACGGCCCCGGGCCGGCACCGCGTTGGCACGGGTCCAGATACGGGTGTCGGCGAGGGTGGTCGGTGCGAGGGGCCCGGACAGACCGGCATAGTTGATCAACGCCGTTGCCTCGGCGGTGCTCATGTACGGAGCGGGCGTGCCGCTGCCGGCGACGGCCGGGTAGTAGAGGTCCACCATCAACTGTCGCGGCCCCGACTGCGGTACCCAGGGATCGGTGCGTCGCGGGTCGACGAGGTGCAGTGTGTCGCGACCGACCGCGTACCGTCCGGTCGGCCTCGGCAACAACAACGCACTCGCCGTCCGGGCTGTCGGCGTACTCAAGGCCGTCAGCGGTGGCGCGGCGGGTGCCGCGACAGCTGAGGCTGACACGCTCAGAGGGATGATCACCGCGGCGGTGGCGAAGCTCACCGCGTATCTGGTTACTCGCCGGGTTGCCTTCATGGCGGCGATTCTTTCCCACTGGTGTGGGGCGCTGTATCCGGGTGAACCCCCGACAAGTCCCTGATTTCGCGCGTCGAACTTCCCAGAGAAGAGCCATGGTTGGAGGGCCCGGAGCGGGCCCCGGAACGGCACTGCCTCCGACTGCGCCGGCTGGAGCCGCAGCGTGACGACGAGCCCGACGAACACTGCAAGCGCTAGGCGGTGTCGGTGGGTGGTAGCGGCGCTGGGCTCCCCGCCTTCCGCAACCTACGACCTACCAAGAGGCCCTGCCTCTATGCGCCTACCGCTCCGCGGTCACCCGAACGATACCCCCGTTCGATCGACAGACTCCATGATCGGTACGACAACGGCTTCTAACGTCGGGACGACAGGATTTGAACCCGCGACCCCTTGACCCCCAGTCAAGTGCTCCAAGTAGTGCCGCCAGCCGAGGCCTCAAGGCCTCGGCTCCTTTTGTGCTCAACTGCACTGGAACCTAAGTGGTCGGTTCCGGAGGTCCTTCGGGGGTTGATCAGGCAGCCAGGGCGACGGAGGATTCTTCTTGTCGGTCGGCGGGTGTGTGTCGGTCGAGCCGGGCCAACAGATCGTCCAGGTCGGATGTGGTGAACCTCCACTGGAACGGCTGTGCCGTGGCGTTGTAGCGGTCTTCGAATGCCCGGAGCCGGTCCCTGACCTGGGTCAGGTCGGTGAAGTCGTTGGGTCGGACGACCTTGCGCTGGACGACGGAGAAGTAGATCTCGATCTGGTTTAACCAGGAGGCGTGCACGGGGGTGTGGACCATGACGGCGTTCGGAAACCTGCTGGCCAGGCGGTCGATAGCCCGCTGGCCGCGGTGGGAGGAACCGTTGTCGACGACCCAGAAGACGCGTTACGCGCTGGCGTAGGGCTCGATGGTCATGACCTGCTCGACCAGGTTGAACACTCGGGCGGCCGCGAGAGACTGCCCGGACACCTACCGCGACCCGCTGATCCACCGAAAGCCGGATGACTTCCATGGACTTGACCACCGACGGGATCGACAGCCTCCTCGCGCGCTACATGCACGGGGACGGCGGCGCCCTGGACGACCTGGTGGCTGCCGGACCGGTGAGCCTTCGCCGACTCCTCGACGTGCTCGCGGGCCGGGCGGAGAAGAGCTGGGACCTGGCGGAGATCGTGAGCCGCGACCGGGACGAGTACCGGCGCCCCGCCTCGCTGCAGATTCTCCTGGCGGAGGCTTTCCCGGATGGGTTGTTCGACGCGCTGGCGGACGACCCCTCGCTCGAATCGCTGCTGGCCCGTGAGACGTTCGCGTATGTCAGGGACCCGCGGACGCTGCCGTTCCTGGAGCGCCAACTGCGGTCCGGTAGCCCGGAGTTCCGCCTCCGAGCGTTGCTCGGTCTGGCCGAGAACGGGTCCGCCGAGCACACGGAGGCCGTCGTCGGGTGCCTGGCGGACCCTGCGATGCGGTCCGAGGCGGTGGAGACGCTGGCCCGGCTGGGCGATGCCCGCGCGGTCGGGCCGTTGCTGCGTGAGCACCTCGCGGACGACTCCGACTTCGCCCGACGCACCGGGATGGCTCTGGACCTGGTCGAGCAGCGAATCGGCGGGCCACCGACGCCCCCGGTCTGGCGCGAGCTCGGGCCGGTGGAGTTCGTAGTGACGCCCAAGATGGGCGTCCCGTGGTGTGTGACAGAGGTCCTGGTGGTGCCCGGACAGACGGTCCGGGCGGGCGAACTCATGGCCGCCATGGAGAACGACGCGCTGAGCAACGACCTGATCGCCGACTGGCCCGGCACGGTGACGGAGGTCCGGATCGCGGTGGACGACGAACTGCCCGAGGAGATCGTCGCCCTTGTCGTGCAGAGTCGCAGGCGGCTAGGGTAAGAGGAGTTGACGACCTGACAGTGCGGCCCGGGAGCCTTCGCCCGCCGCTGTCGGACCCCGCCGCTAAGTGGTCGACTCCGGAGTCACTGGAGTGTCTTCCGCTTGGTCAGAGTTCGGGTCCGGCGAGGTGGAGCTGGCAGGCGCAGTCGAGGGCGTCTTCGGGGGTGCCGATGAAGGTGCCGGCAGGTAGCAGGGAGTCCTCGTAGCGGTCGCTGCTGGCGTAGTAGAGGGCGAAGCCAGCCCCCATCGGCTGGCGGTGCCGCTGTAGCGCAGGCGCATCAGTTTGACCCGTTCGCCGTCGGGCAGTTCGCCTTCCACGTAGGCGAACTGCCCGCGGTGGCGGATGTGCAGATCCGTCAGTTGCGGCCAGGCGGTGCGGGCGTGTTCGGTCAGCCGCTGGGCGAGTGACAGCTGGGTGTACTCCGGCATCGTGGGCATGGCCGCCATCCTGCCGGATCGCCCCGGCAGCGGATGCGGCAGGCTGCGACCCGTCTGATCCACTTCTCCCGATCGGCCCGCCTGCCATGCCCGTTGCCCCGGCCCGCCCGATATTCCCGACCGCTGCCGAGCGCGAGCGGTTGAAGAAGATGGCCTACGGCCACAAGACCGAGTACCGGCTGCGGATGCGCGCGCAGGTCGTCCTGCGCGCGGCGCGGGGGCGCTCCAACGCGCGGATCGCCCGCGAGACGGGCCTGCACCTGGACACGGTCCGTGCCTGGCGCGGCCGATTCGCCGACGGCGGGCTGCCGGCCCTGGCCGACCGCAGGCGCTCCGGGCGCCCCGCCCGCTTCACGCCCGTGCAGGTCGCCGAGGCCAAGGCGCTGGCCTGCCAGTTACCCGCCGAGAGCGGCGTGCCGCTGTCGCGCTGGTCGTGCCCTGAGCTGGCCGCCGAGCTGGCCGCGCGCGGGATCACCGACAGCATCTCCGCGTCCACGGTGCGCCGCTGGCTGCGCGAGGACGCGCTCAAGCCCTGGCAGTACCGGTCCTGGATCTTCATCCGCGACCCCGACTTCCGCGCCAGGGCCCAGCGTGTCCTGGACCTCTACGCCCGCACGTTCGATGGTGTCCCGCTGGGCGAGGGCGAGTACGTGATCTCCAGCGACGAGAAGACCTCCGTCCAGGCCCGCTGCCGCTGCCACCCGACCCTGGCCCCGGGCCGGGCCCGGGCGATGCGCGTCAACCACGAGTACGGCCGTGGCGGCGCGCTGGCCTACCTCGCCGCCTACGACGTCCACCAGGCCAAGGTCCTCGGCCGGTGCGAGCCCAGGACCGGCATCGTCCCGTTCATGAATCTGGTCGAGCAGGTCATGACCATCGAGCCCTACGCCAGCGCGTAACGCGTCTTCTGGGTCGTCGACAACGGTTCCTCCCACCGCGGCCGGCGGGCTATCGACCGCCTGGCCAGCAGGTTTCCGAACGCCGTTATGGTCCACACCCCCGTGCACGCCTCCTGGTTAAACCAGATCGAGATCTACTTCTCCGTCGTCCAGCGCAAGGTCGTCCGACCCAACGACTTCACCGACCTGACCCAGGTCAGGGACCGGCTCCGGGCATTCGAAGACCGCTACAACGCCACGGCACAGCCGTTCCAGTGGAGGTTCACCACCTCCGACCTGGACGATCTGTTGGCCCGGCTCGACCGACACACACCCGCCGACCGACAAGAAGAATCCTCCGTCGCCCTGGCTGCCTGATCAACCCCCGAAGGACCTCCGGAACCGACCACTAAGCTTGATTTTTTAAGCTGCCGCTGCGATCTTGGCGAGGTGGGCTTCGAGCGTGGGTTCGCGTTTGACGGTCTTCCCGACGTCGTAACGGGGCGCCGGCCTGCGATTCTTCGTACCGGGTGGGCGGCCGGGGCCTGGGTGTGTCGGTTGTGGCACGGCTGCCGGGCAGGGCGTCTTCGCGCGGATGTTGCGGAACCCGCGTCGGACCCGGGCGGGCGTGAGCCTGTTCGGCGGTACGGGTTTCTCCCAGGGCCGGCGCAGGTCTTCGGCGAGCGGTCGGGCGAGGCGGAGCTGGGTGTGCGCGACGATGACCAGCCAGGTCCATAAGTCCGCGGTGTCGGGGCGGCGGATCTTCGGGGCGGTCCATCCGAGCGTCTGCTTGATCAGCCTGAAGGTGTGTTCAAGGTCGAATCTGCGCAGGAACGTGCGCCAGATCCGGTCCAGGTGCTCGGTGTCGATGCCGGTGGCGGAGGACCACAGCCACAGCGGCTTCGCGTCCCTCTCGCCGGGCAGGTGCTCGACCTTGAGGCGGACCAACGTGCCGTGAACCAAAGGGATTTCGCCCTCGTGGTCGAGCCACGGCCCGCGCTTTTGCAGGCGCTGGTGCATCCGGTCCCACGCGCGGGCCTCGGCCTTTCCGTAGCGGGTGGTGTCCGTGCTGGTGGCCGTTTCAGGGGTGTGCCAGCTGTCGGGTTTGGCGAAGGTGAAGACGCCGCCGTGTCGGCGCGGGCGTCCGCCCCTGGGGCCGGAGCGGGGCTCGCCGGGGTCGCGGAGCATGACCCGGTCCGAGCGCAGTCGGCCGATCACCTCGACCGGAAGGTCCGCGAGCACGTGGGCCAGGCGGGTCACGTCGTAGCCGGCGTCCATCACGATGAGGATGTCCGGATCGCCCCGGTGCCAGTGGCCTGCCGCGATGATGCGGTTGACCACCTCGCGCAGTTGGGCCGCGGTGACGGCGGTCGCGTCGTCGGCCGGTCCCAGCCGGACCGCGTCCAGCAGCCCGACCCAGGACGTACGCCCGGACTCCAGGGCGGCGACGAAGGAGTACGGCCAGCCGGGGACGAACTGGTCGGCGCTTCTGCCGCGGCCGTAGACGTGGCAGAACAGTCGCTCGTCGCTCGTCGCTGGTCGGGGCGTCGGGGCGGAGCCAGTTGGAGACGTCCACGGCCAGGCCGATGCGCCCGTCCGCGAGCCGTGGCAGCGGCAGGCCGGCCAGGGTACGACGCAGCCGCGCCGGCTCCAGCCAGCCCCGGTCCAGCGCCTGGTACATCGCACCGTGCCCACGCCGGTGCTCAAGGGCGAGCGACAACTCGACCAGCGTCTTCACCGGCCCGTCCGCGCACAGCACCGCGTCCGTCAGCTCGAAGAGCGCGTCGGCACGGGTGTACAGACAGTCGTGGAACTCAACCCGAAAGCGGGACAACACGCCCAATGCCTCGCCTACGGGCGGGTCGAGAGGGAGACTCATACGCCTCCGTTGTCTCGGGAAGAAGCGCAGATCAGCAGGTCGAGTGACCGGCGAGGTAAAACGCCAAGCTTAGGCGTGGTGGTCGAACTCGCCGGCCTTGGCTGCTTGGAGGAAGGCGGCGAAGTTGGCGGGGGTGGTGTGGATGGTGAGGTGGCCCTCGTCGGACTCGCGGAGTTCGACCAGGCCGTCGGCGGTGCGGATCTCCACACACTCGTTGGAGGCCCCGCTGTAGCTGGACTTCTGCCAGTTGGTGCCGGTCATCTTGGGACCTCGGAGCGCTTGGCGCAGGAAGTCGGGCTGGCCGACTTCCTGCGCAGGGGGGTGTTAGGCGTGGTGGTCGAACTCGCCGGCCTTGGCAGCCTGGAGGAAGGCGGCGAAGTTGGCGGGGGCGGTGCGGATGATGAGGTGGCCCTCGTCAGACTCACGGAGTTCGACCAGTCTGTCGGCCTTGCGGACCTCGACGCAGTTCTCGACGTTGCCGCTGAAGGAAGACTTCTGCCACTCGGTGTCGGTCATGTCGGGCCTTTCATAGGTTTCGTGCGATCTTGCGAATCAAGTCGCGAGATTCGACCTCACTCAGCGCCGCTGCTTCGGTGCGGTCGAAGATGCGCCGGTAGCTGGTTAGCTCGCTGACAGCATCGAGGTACTCGGGGCCCTGGGAGGACTCCTGCTCGACGGTGTCAAGTTCAGGGATCGCGCCGAATGCATAGGTGAGGTTCTCGGCGGCACCGGGAAAGGTCTCGATGTCGAACGGAACGACTCGAATGGTCATCCAGGGAAGCTCGGAGTCTTCGAGCAAAGTGGCGAGTTGATCCTTGAGGACCTGGGTGCCGCCGAACCTCGTCCACAGTACCGATTCGTAGATGAAGGCAGTCAGCGGCTTCGGATTGCGGCGAAGGTCGGCCTTGCGCTGCATTCTGAACGCGATGCGGGCCTCCAGCTCGTGCCGAGGGATCGGAGGGATCACTCGCCCGAAGACTGCTGAGGCGTAGCTGATGGTCTGGCTGGGACCCGGCATGTGGGTGAGGACCCAGATCATGAGCTCGTGAGAGGTCTTCTCCAGCTCCGCGTTTTCGAGGAACCCGTCAGGGAGGGTTCCTCGATACTCCTCCCACCAACCTTTGGAGCGGTCCTGGAGCATGGACTCCAAGGCTTCGATCAGGGGCAGATTCATGCACTTGCAGGCGGCGGCGAAGGAACGGAGCCGCTCTGGACTGACACCGACCTTGGCTGACTCCATCTGGCTGACCTGAGTCCTGTCGATGCCAAGCGCTCTGCTCAGCTTGGTGGTCGACAGTCCGGCGGCCTCGCGCATCTTCCGAAGCTCGGTGCCGATGCGGCGTTGACGGAGCGTCGGGTTGAGTCGTGGCGGCATTGGTTCCTTCCTTGCCGATGTGTCCCAAGTCTGCCGCGCTGCTGGGCGCGGGGTCCACTTGAGGATGAACCTATCCGGATTTGGGATCACATGTGATGCCGCTGCTGTATGTTCGGTGTCATGGCGATCCGACGGATCGTCAATAACGCCCTGTTGCTGGGCGTTCGGCGGCATGCCCGCCGGTTCTTCCTTCACCATCACGCCTCGGGAGATCTCCCATGCGTCACCTCAACACGCCCTCGCTCGCCATCGCCCGCCAGTCCCTCCGGGACGCGATGTGTCGTTGCGGGTGGCCGCCCTCCGTCATCTTCGACGCCGAACTCGCGCTCGCCGAACTCCTCGTGAACGCCTGGCGGCACGGCGAGACCCCCGCGCCGGTCGTCCTCATCCTCGCCGTCGGTCCCACCCTCCGGGTGTCCGTCAGCGACGAGAGCCCCGGCCTCCCCGAGAAGCAGCAGCCGGCACTCCTCGCCCAGGCCGGCCGGGGCCTCCAGCTCGTCGAAGGCCTCACCCACCGCTGGGGCGTGGACCCCCAGGAACGCGGCAAAATGGTTTGGTTCGAGCTGGACGCCGCCTGATGGCCCTCCCCCTCCCGCGCCGCCGCCCCATGCTGCCGACCGACCCCCGGATCCGGTACTACACCGACGAGCACATCCGCACGCTCCTCGCCGAAGTCGACGAGCGCGGCCGCAAGTTCGGCCTCATCTGGCCCTCGGCCACCACTGACCGCACCATCGACGGACGCGTCCTCGTCCGCTTCAACACCGCCCCCGCCTCCACTCTCCTCAACCTCCTCTCCCTCCTCCTCGCCGCCGAACGAGACGCCGACCGGTGCGATTCCTGATCGCCGCCGCCTTCGCCGTCCTCCTCGCCCTGGCGATCACCACGGTCGCCCTCGGCGTCATCACCGCCCTCCGCGCGACCCCGCCCGACGAGGACGCCTGATCCCCAGCCCCATCCCCCGCCCCACCCCCAGCCCCCGCCGCCCAGCCGTCGGGGGCTAAGGGACGATGGAGCACGTGACAGAGCGGAGATACGAGTACGCCCCGGCAGGCACCCTGCCCGGGCTGTTGCAGCGCGGTCGGGGCCTGGGCGCGCTGATGGCGGCGGAGGACCCGACGGCAGCCGCCGACCTGGTCTACGGCTGCGTCCGCTGGGACTGGCGCTGGGACACGCAGGTCGACCACCGGGCGCTCTACCTGGCCCGACTGCTCCGGGACCTGGAGCTGCCGCTCGGGCCGGTGGTCGAGGTGCTGGCGGGAGACGAGGACGCCTGCATGCGGGCCACCGGCGTCCTGGAGCTGCTGGCGCTCGGCGGCTCCGCCGAGGCCCGGGACGCCCTGCGGGCCTACGTCCGCGAGGGCGAGCACCGGGTGGACGTGCGCACGCAGGGCGATCTTCCAGGGGCGCGTGGCCGTCGCGCAGGGGCGCGTGGCCCTCGCGGCGTGATGGACCCGGTCCCCGAGCGGGACAGCGCGAGCCTGCTTGCCCTGCTGGCCGACCCGGGGGCGGCCGAGAACGCCCGGGCCACGGCGCTCGTCGCGTTGTCGTGTCGGAAGCCCGAGCCGGGGCTGATCCCCTTGGTGCCCACGCTCGGGTCGGGAGATGACTCCCGCCCGCTGCCGAGGCTGGGGCGGGCTGTCGCACTCCTTGGAGCGCAGGCTGTCCCCGCCGCGCGGGAGTGGGCGGGATCCGATCGGCCCTGGTTGGCCTGCCTGGGTGTCGCGGTGCTGTCGGAGCACGGCGGCGAGGGTGATCTGCGGATGGTGACGGGCGAGCTGGAGCGGCGGTGGGTGGCCCAGGAGTGGTGCGGCCCGATGTACTCCGCCCGCGGCCTGACCCGGTTCGGCCCCAGGGCGGCCGGGGCCGCGTCGCTGCTGCGCCGGTTCTGGCTGTGGACGCCGCACTCGTACGAGCGCCCCGCGTACCTGGAGGCACTGGCGGCGATCGGGTCGGCGGGGATGGCCGAGGTGTACACCGAGTGCCTCTGGGACTGCGAGGCGGACGCCCGCCTGCTGGCCGTCCGGCACGCCCCCGACCGCCCCCACGTGCGCGAACGCCTTGCCTGTCTGCGCGACGATCCGATGGAGGAACCGGAGGTTCGGCAGGCCGCGCGGGTGCGACTGGAGGGAACCGCGGGAGCTAGAGTAGACGGGTGAACGTGTGAGCGATGGTCCGGACCCCACGAGGTGGTTCGGGCCACATCTGTTTCCAGGCATCCCTGTGACCTGCACGTTCGCCGGCCCACCAGACCCGCACTCGCCTCCGGAGGCCCCGCCTTGAGCGACCAGCCGTTCGCGCATCTGCACGTCCACACCGAGTACTCGATGCTGGACGGTGCCGCCCGGCTGAAGCAGATGTTCAAGGAGGTCGAGCGGCTGGGCCAGACCCACGTCGCGATGACCGACCACGGGAACATGTACGGCGCCGCCGAGTTCCACAAGCAGGCCACCGCCGCCGGGATCACCCCGGTGATCGGCATCGAGGCGTACGTCGCGCCGGAGTCCCGGTCCAACACCAAGCGCATCCTGTGGGGCCAGCCGCACCAGAAGCGGGACGACGTCTCCGCGTCCGGTGCCTACACCCACAAGACCATCTGGGCCCGGAACAAGGAGGGCCTGCACAACCTCTTCAAGCTGACCTCGCGCTCCTACTCCGAGGGCTGGCTGGTGAAGTGGCCCCGGATGGACAAGGAGCTGATCTCCGACCTGTCCGGCGGCCTGATGGCCACCACCGGCTGCCCCTCCGGCGAGGTGCAGACCCGGCTGCGGCTGGGCCAGTTCGACGAGGCGCTGAAGTCCGCCGCCGACTACCAGGAGATCTTCGGCAAGGAGAACTACTTCCTGGAGCTGATGGACCACGGCCTCGACATCGAGAAGCGGGTCCGCGACGGGCTGCTGGAGATCAGCAAGAAGCTGAACATCCCCCCGGTGGTCACCAACGACTCGCACTACACCACCGAGGCCGACGCCGGGGCGCACGACCTGCTGCTCTGTGTGCAGACCGGCAAGAACCTCTCGGACCCGGACCGCTTCCGCTTCGACGGCACCGGCTACTACATCAAGTCCGCCGCCGAGATGTACGCGCTGGACTCCTCGGACGCCTGGCAGGAGGGCTGCCGCAACAGCCAGCTGCTGGTCGCCCAGCGGGTCGACACCGCCGGCATGTTCGAGTTCCGCAACCTGATGCCGCGCTTCCCGATCCCGGAGGGCTTCGAGTCCGAGGCGGACTTCTTCAAGGCCAAGGTCTGGGAGGGCATGGACTGGCGCTTCCCGAACGGGTACGACGAGGAGCACAAGAAGCTCGCCGAGTACGAGATGGACACCATCATCCAGATGGGGTTCCCGGCGTACTTCCTCGTGGTCGCGGACTTCATCATGTGGGCCAAGAGCCAGGGCATCGCGGTGGGCCCGGGCCGTGGTTCCGCAGCCGGTTCGCTGGTCGCCTACGCGATGGGCATCACCGACCTCGACCCCATCCCGCACGGCCTGATCTTCGAGCGCTTCCTCAACCCCGAGCGCATCTCCATGCCCGATGTCGACATCGACTTCGACGAGCGCCGGCGCGGTGACGTGATCCGGTACGTGACCGAGAAGTGGGGATCCGACAAGGTCGCCATGATCGTCACGTACGGCACCATCAAGGCGAAGGCCGCCATCAAGGACTCCTCGCGGGTCCTCGGCTACCCGTACGCGATGGGCGACCGGATCACCAAGGCGATGCCGCCGGACGTGATGGGCAAGGGCATCCCGCTGTCCGGCATCACCGACTCCTCGCACCCGCGCTACAGCGAGGCCGGCGAGATCCGCGGGCTGTACGAGACCGACCCGGACGTGAAGAAGGTCATCGACACCGCCCGCGGCATCGAGGGCCTGATCCGCCAGCCCGGTGTGCACGCCGCCGGCGTCATCATGTCCGCCGAGCCGCTGACCGACCACATCCCGGTCTGGACCCGGCACACCGACGGCGTCACCATCACGCAGTTCGACTACCCCACCTGTGAGGGCCTCGGCCTTCTCAAGATGGACTTCCTCGGCCTGCGCAACCTGACGATCATGGACGACGCCGTCAAGGCGATCGAGAAGAACAAGGGCATCAAGATCAACCTGCTTGATCTGCCCCTGGACGACAAGCCGACCTACGAACTGCTCGCGCGCGGCGACACGCTCGGCGTCTTCCAGCTCGACGGCGGCCCCATGCGCTCGCTGCTGCGGCTGATGAAGCCCGACAACTTCGAAGACATCTCCGCCGTGCTGGCGCTGTACCGCCCGGGCCCGATGGGCGTCAACTCGCACACCAACTACGCGCTGCGCAAGAACGGGCAGCAGGAGATCACCCCGATCCACCCGGAGCTGGAGAAGCCCCTGGAGGAGATCCTCAAGCCGACCTACGGCCTGATCGTCTACCAGGAGCAGGTGCAGAAGGCCGCGCAGATCCTGGCCGGGTACTCGCTCGGCCAGGCCGACCTGCTGCGCCGCGCGATGGGCAAGAAGAAGAAGGAGATCCTGGAGGCCGAGTTCGTGCCCTTCCAGAAGGGCTGCCGCGAGCACGGCTACTCCGACGCGGCCATCCAGGCGGTGTGGGACGTCCTGGTCCCCTTCTCGGGCTACGCGTTCAACAAAGCGCACACCGCCGGGTACGGGCTGGTCTCGTACTGGACGGCCTACCTCAAGGCGAACTACCCGGCCGAGTACATGTCCGGCCTGCTGACGTCCGTCAAGGACGACAAGGACAAGTCGGCGATCTACCTCAACGAGTGCCGGAAGATGGGCATCCAGGTGCTGCCGCCGGACGTCAACGAGTCGGACTCGGACTTCACCCCGCACGGTGACACCCTCGTACGGTTCGGCCTGACGGCCATCCGCAACGTCGGTGGGCCGGTGGTCGAGTCGATGATCCGCACCCGGAAGTCGAAGGGGAGGTTCAGCTCCTTCCCGGACTTCCTGGACAAGGTCGAGTCGGTGGTCTGCAACAAGCGGACCGTCGAATCGCTGATCAAGGCGGGCTCCTTCGACTCGCTCGGGCACACCCGCAAGGGGCTGACCGCGCAGTTCGAGCCGATGATCGACAACGTCGTCGGCGTCAAGCGCAAGGAGGCCGAGGGGCAGTTCGACCTCTTCGGCGGCGACGCGGTGAGCGACGAGCCGAGCTTCGGCCTCGACGTGGTCTTCTCCGAGGAGGAGTGGGAGAAGGCCTTCCTGCTCACCCAGGAGCGGGAGATGCTGGGCCTGTACGTCTCCTCCCACCCGCTGCACGGCATCGAGCACGTGCTCGCCGACAAGGCGGACTGCGCGGTGGCCGACCTCGCCGAGCGGCCGGACGGCTCCATCGTCACCATCGGCGGCATCATCTCGGGCCTGCAGCGCAAGATGACCAAGCAGGGCAACGCCTGGGCGATCGCGACGGTCGAGGACCTGGCGGGCTCGATCGACTGCATGTTCTTCCCGGCCAGCTACCAGCTGGTGTCGTCCCAACTCGCCGAGGACGCCGTGGTGTTCGTGCGCGGCAAGCTGGACAAGCGGGAGGACGTGCCGCGGCTGATGGGGATGGAGCTGTCCGTCCCGGACCTGTCGAACGCGCACGCCGAGGCGCCGATCGTCATCAACATCCCGAGCGTGAAGATCACCCCGCCGCTGATCGCCCGGCTCGGCGAGGTGCTGGGCAGCCACAAGGGCACCACGGAGGTGCGGGTGCGGCTGGAGGGCCGGAACAAGACGACCGTGCTGCGGCTGGACCGGCACCGGGTGAAGTCGGACCCGGCGCTGTTCGGGGACCTGAAGCAGCTGCTCGGGCCGAGCTGCCTGGCGGGCTGAGCCGGTGACCGATCCCCCGGTGCCCGGTCGACGGGCACCGGGGGATCAGCCGTGTCCGCCCAGGCCCGGCGGGACGGCCGTGTGCAGGGCCGAGACGAAGGCCGAGACGGCCGGGTGGGAGCCGGCGCCCGCGCGGAAGGCGGCCCGGGTGCGGCGGTACATCGGCAGCCGGGTGAGGACCACGCCGGGCGGGGGCTGCGCGGTGCCCAGCTGCGGGACGAGCGCGACGCCCTGGCCGGCCGCCACCAGGGCCAGGACGGTCGCGAAGTCGTCGATCTGGTGCCGGATCCGGGGCGCGAACCCGGCGGACTCGCAGGCCCGGACGGCCATGCTGTGGCAGAGCGTGCCCGGTGGGGCCATGATCCAGGGCGCGCCGCGCTGCTCGGCGACCGTGCCGGGGGTGCGGGCCGCCAGGTACATCGGCTCGGTGAACACCGGGCGGGTCATCGCCAGGCCCGGCTCCGGATCGGCCGGGACCAGGTCGTACTCGTGGACCAGGGCGACGTCCAGCTCGCCCGCGCGCAGCGCCGCCCCGACGCCCGCCGGATCCACCTCGGCGACCATCGGCTCCAGGCCCGGGTGCCAGGCGGCCAGCTCGGCCAGCACCGCGGGGATGATCGCGCGGGCCGCCGACGGGTAGGTGCCGATCCGCAGCGGGCCGGCCAGCCCCCTTCGCGCGTGGGCGAGTTCGGCGCCGGCCTGTTCCAGCAGGGCGAGCACCGCCTCGGCGTGCCGGACCAGGTTCCGCCCGGCCGGGGTGAGCGCGACCCGCCGCCCGGTGCGCTCCAGGAGCGGTACGCCGGCCTCCTTCTCCAGGACGGACAGCTGCTGGGACACCGCCGATGGGCTGAAGGAGAGCGCCTCGGCGACGGCGGCGATGGTGCCGAGGTGGGCGAGTTCGCGCAGCAGGCGCAGGCGTCGGACGTCGAGCATCGGCTCAGCTTACGAGAAGCGTCGGAAATGTGAACTGGACCTGGGTGATCGGCGGGCCGCAGGATCGTGGTCATGGAACTCACCGGTATCCACGTGCCCCTGATCACGCCCTTCGCCACGGACGGCTCGGTCGCGCTGGACGCGCTGGCCGGGCTGGCCGACGAACTGCTGGCGGCCGGCGCGGCCGGACTGGTCGCCCTCGGCACCACCGGCGAGCCCGCCGCGCTGAGCGAGGACGAGCGGTGGGCGGTGGTCGAGGTGGCCGCGGCCGCCTGCGCCGCGCGCGGGGCCCGGCTGACCGTCGGCGCGCACGGCGGCGACACCCGCTCCACCGCCGAGTCGCTGGCCGCGCTCGGTGCGCGGGTGCCGCAGGCCGCGGCCGCGCTGGTCACCGTCCCGGCCTTCCTGCGGCCGGGCGAGGCCGGGACGGTCGCGCACTTCCGGGCGCTGGCCGAGCGCAGCCCGCTGCCGCTGCTCGTCTACCACATCCCGTACCGCACCGGGCAGCAGCTGTCCGCCGCCGCGCTGGCCGCACTCGCCGCCGTCCCGGGCGTGGTGGGCGTCAAGTACGCGACCGGCGGGCTGGACCAGGCGGCGGTGGAACTGCTCGCCGCCGCCCCCGCCGACTTCGCGGTGCTGGCCGGCGAGGACGCCTTCCTCGCCCCGATGCTGGCGCTCGGCGCGGCCGGCGGCATCCTCGCTTCCGCCCATCTGGCCACCGCCCGGTTCGTCGAGCTGGCGGCCGCCTGGCAGACCGGGGACGCCGACCGGGCCCGGGCGCTCGGGCACCGGCTCACCGGGCTGGCGCTGGCCGCCTTCGCCGCGCCGAACCCGACGGTGGTCAAGGGCGTGCTGCACGCCCAGGGCCGGATCCCCACCCCGGACGTCCGGCTGCCGCTGCTGCCGGCCGGGGTGGCGGAGGTCGAAGCCGCTCTGAAGCTGGCGAGTGGTCTGGACCACTAAGAGGCCTCTCACACCGTGGAACAGCAGGTCGTCCCGCCCGCGTGACAAGGCATGATGGGCAGAGTGCGGCTGTGAACAGCACCATTCAGAGGAGTAGTCGGAATGAAGATCGGCATTGTCGGCGCCACCGGCCAGGTCGGCGGCGTGGTCCGCGAGATCCTGGCGGAGCGTGGCTTCCCGGTTGAGCAGCTGCGGCTGTTCGCCTCGGCCCGCTCGGCCGGACGCACCCTGCCCTGGCAGGGCACCGAGGTCACCGTCGAGGACGCGGCCACGGCCGACTACGCCGGCCTGGACATCGTGATCTTCTCGGCCGGCGGCTCCACCTCCAAGGCCCTCGCCCCCAAGGCCGCCGCGGCCGGCGCCGTCGTCATCGACAACTCCTCCGCCTGGCGCCGCGACCCCGAGGTCCCGCTGGTCGTCTCCGAGGTCAACCCCGGCGCCATCGCCGACCGGCCCAAGGGCATCATCGCCAACCCGAACTGCACCACCATGGCCGCCATGCCCGTGCTGCGCCCGCTGCACGAGGAGGCCGGCCTCGCCGCGCTCGTCGTCTCCACCTACCAGGCCGTCTCCGGCAGCGGCGTGGCCGGCGTGGCCGAGCTGCAGGACCAGGCCGCCAAGGTCGTCGACGGCGCCGCCGCGCTCGCCCACGACGGTTCCGCCGTCGAGTTCCCCGAGCCCAAGGTCTACCAGCGCCCGATCGCCTTCAACGTGGTGCCGCTGGCCGGCTCCATCGTCGAGGACGGCTCCAACGAGACCGACGAGGAGCAGAAGCTCCGCCACGAGAGCCGCAAGATCCTCGGCATCCCGGACCTCAAGGTCGCCGGCACCTGCGTGCGCGTCCCGGTCTTCTCCGGCCACTCACTGCAGATCAACGCCCGCTTCGAGCGTCCGATCAGCCCCGAGCGCGCCGCCGAGCTGCTCGCCGGCGCCCCCGGCGTCGAGCTGTCCGACATCCCCACCCCGCTCCAGGCCGCCGGCCGGGACCCGAGCTACGTCGGCCGCATCCGGGCGGACGAGACGGTCGAGAACGGCCTGTCGCTGTTCGTGTCCAACGACAACCTGCGCAAGGGCGCCGCGCTCAACGCCGTGCAGCTGGCCGAGCTGGTCGCCGCCGAACTCAAGGGCTGAACCCGCCCGCCACCCCCGGCGTGACCTCGGGCGGGCCCCGTCGTTGAACGGGGCCCGCCTTGGCGTTCCGTTGGGGCGGCTGTTGCGGTACCGGGACATCCGCCGAGGTTCGGCACGCGAACCAGGGGTAAAAGGTGACCCAACGATCGGGCGGCCACGGGGGCCCCTCACCCCACCACGCCCGGACGGCGGGCGGATCCGCGCCCACCCGGCCCGACCCCCGAGGGCGAGCGGAAAGAGGTGCGCGATGGACCGCTGTGTCGTCCTGGTGGACGCCGGATACCTGCTGGGCGCCGCCGCCAGCCTGCTCGCCGGGGACCCGTCCCGTTCCCGGGTCACCGTCGACCACGCCGCGCTGATCGCCGCGCTGCGCGAACGCGCCGAGGCGGAGACCGGGCTGCCGCTGCTGCGCATCTACTGGTTCGACGCCGCGCCCGACCGGCGCCCGATGCCCGAACACCGCCGGCTGCGCGTGCTGCCCCGGGTCACCGTGCGGCTCGGCGCCCTCACCCGCGCCGAGGGGCGCTGGGTGCAGAAGGGCGTGGACGCCGCCATGCACGCCGAACTCTCCGAACTCGCCCGCAACCGGGCCTGCGCCGACGTCGTGCTGATCACCGGAGACGGCGACCTGCTGCCCGGCATGATGACCGCCAAGGAGCACGGCGTCGCCGTCCACCTGTGGGCGCTGCAGGCCGCCGACGGCGACTTCAACCAGTCCGAGGACCTGGTCGGCGAGGCGGACGAGCGGCGGGTGCTCGACCGCGAGTGGATCGAGGGCCCCTTCAGCCTCCGCGAGAACGCCAGCGTCTTCCCGGCGCCCGGCCCCCGCCAGGAGATCGCCAAGATCCTCGCCGCCCCGCCCGCCGTGGCGCCCCCGGTCGTCCAGCCGGCCGCCGTCGTCCCCGCGGCCGCCGGGGCCCCGGCCGTCCACGGGCGGACCCAGCCGGCCGCCGCGCTCAAGGTCGTCCCCACCCCCAAGGACCTGGCCGGGCGCGCCTCCGCCGTCACCCCGGCCGTCAACGGGCACGGCCCCAACGGGCACGGCCCCAACGGGCACGGCCCCAACGGGCACGGCCCCAACGGGCACGGCCCCAACGGGCACGGCCCCAACGGGCACGTCAACGGACACGGTGCGGGCGTGACCGGCTCCAACGGGCACGCGATCGGCGGGACGGGCGCCGCCGGGCAGGCCGGCCCGGTGCTGCGCTGGTCCTCCGACCGCGGCTGGGTCGACCGACCCGCCCCCGAACCAGCCGTCACCGCCGGCGACAGCCTGCCAACCCTCGCCCAGCTCACCACCGCCGAACAGCGCTGGGTCGACCGCGAGGAGGACATCACCTCCATCGGCGGTGACGCCCACGAGGTCGGCCAGGTCTTCGCCCGCCGCTGGAGCGAACGCCTCGGCGACGTCGAACGGCTCACCGTGCTCTGGCCCGACTACCCGCGCATCCCGCACCGGGTCGACGGCGAACTGCTCCGCTACGCCGCCCGCTTCGGGCTGCTCGCGCACAAGGACGACCAGATCGACGAGCACGACCGCTACGCCATCCGGGCCGGATTCTGGAAGGAACTCGCCGCCCGGGTGCCCGGCGGATCGATGGTCGTGGACGACTGACAGCCGGCCGGGCCCGGCGCGGTCCGGCTCGGTCCGACGGGCCGGCTCGGCCTGGCGGAAGCCGGCTGGGCCGGGGTCGGCCCGGGGTCGGCCCGGAGTCGGTTTTCGGTGATCAGGCCCCCTTGTCCGGTTCGCCCGCGCGAGCGCGTAAAGTCTTCGGTCGTGAGCGAGACGGCAGGGCGAGCACCCAAGGACACCCCGCCGTGCGTCGCCGTGCGCGACCTCGTACGGACCTACCGCACCGGGCGTGGAGCCGCCGCCACCGTGATCCGGGCCAACGACGGGATCAGCCTCACCGTCCGTCAGGGCGAGATCTTCGGGCTGCTCGGACCCAACGGGGCCGGCAAGTCCACCCTGGTCCGCCAACTCACCGGCCTGCTGCGCCCCGACGCCGGCTCGATCGAGCTCCTCGGCCACGACGTCGTCCGCCACCCCGAACGGGCCGCCCGGCTGCTCGGCTACCTCGGCCAGGAGTCCAGCGCCCTCGACGAGCTGACCGTCGCGCTCGCCGCCGAGACCACCGGACGGCTGCGCGGGCTCACCCGGGCCCAGGCCCGCGCCGAGGCCGCCGACGTCCTCGCCGAACTCGGGCTGGAGCCCATCGCCCAGCGGCCGCTCGCCAAGCTCTCCGGTGGCCAGCGCCGACTCGCGTGCGTCGCCGCCGCCCTGGTCGGGGAGCGGCCGCTGCTCGTCCTGGACGAGCCCACCACCGGCATGGACCCGGTCGCCCGGCGGGCCGTCTGGAGCGCCGTCGACCGGCGGCGCACCGAGCGCGGCGCGACCGTGCTGCTGGTCACCCACAACGTCATCGAGGCGGAGACCGTGCTCGACCGGGTCGCCGTGGTCGACGACGGGCGGGTGATCGCCTGCGACACCCCCGGCGGGCTCAAGGCCCTCGTCGACGGCAACGTCCGGCTCGACCTGGTCTGGCGGGACGAGGCGCCGCTCGCCGTCCCGGCCGTCGCCGCACTCGCCGAACGGGCCGAGCGCACCGGCCGCCGCTGGACCGTCCGCACCACCCCCGAACAGGCCCGCGAACTGGTCGCCGCCGTCACCACCGGCCCGGCCTTCGCCGCCCTCGACGACTTCACCCTCGCCACCCCGAGCCTTGAGGACGCCTACCTCAAGCTCGGGGGCCGCCACGGAGGACTGGCCAAGTGACGCTGCTCTCGGTGCCGCCGCAGGCCACCGCCCCCGCGACCGGCGGCGCACCCGCCCCGCTCGCCCCGGCGGCCCGGCTGCTGCCCGCGCTCGCCGCCGTCTACCGGGCCCAGCTCGCCCGGGCCAAGGTCGCGCGGATCCCGCTGCTGTTCGTCGCCACCTTCCAGTCCGTCGGCATCCTGGTGATGATGCGGGGGGTGGTGGACGCCGGGCAGACCTCGGCCGCGCGGTCGGTGGTGGCGGGCTCCAGCGTGCTGGTGGTGGCGTTCGTCGCGCTCAACCTGCTCGCCCAGTACTTCGGCCGGCTGCGGGCCACCGGCGGGCTCGACCACTACGCCACGCTGCCCGTGCCCGCCGCCTCGGTAGTGCTCGGTGCGGCCGCCGCGTACGCCTCGTTCACGGTGCCGGGCACGGTCGCCACGGCGGCCTTCGGCGCGGTGATGTTCGGGCTGCCGCTCGGGCAGCTGTGGGTGCTGCTGGCGGTCGTCCCGCTCGCCGGGGCCGCCCTGTCCGGGCTCGGCGCCGCCTGCGGGCTGCTCGCACCCCGCCAGGAGATCGCCACCATGCTCGGGCAGCTCGGCATGTCGGCGGCGCTGCTGCTCGGCGTGCTGCCGGTCGACCACCTGCCGCAGCCGGTGCTGTGGCTGCGGGACCTGCTGCCGTCCACGTACGGCGTGGAGGCCTTCGCCGAGACCTTCACGCCCGACCCGGACTGGGTGCTGGTCGCGGGGGACCTGGCGGTCTGCGCGGGCGTCGGCGTGGTGTCGCTGGCGATCGCCACCTGGGCGTACCGGCGGGCCGTCTCGCGGTAGGGCGTGTCTGAGTCCGCCGCCGAGAGGCACGGGCGAAGGCTCGTCCGGGCCGCGATCGTGAAACGATGGGGCCTGTGACCGTACCGAACACGCCTCCGGATCCCACCCGCGCCGACGCGGACGCGGTGCCGGACGCCACCCCCAACCCGTTCGCGCCGCCGCCGGCCCCGGACGCCGGGACGCCGCCGACCGGCCTCGCGGTGGCACAGTCGCCGGAGCCCAGGCTCCTGGAGCGGCTGCTGCCGGAGCTGCGGATCGGCGCGGGCACGGTACTGGCCTGCATCGTGGTCGGGCTGGTGATGGCGGGGCTGTGGGTCTGGCTGGCGCCCAAGGTGCCGCTGGTCGTGGACGGCGACCGGATCCTCTACGCCGACCCGGAAGGCGAGCAGCGGGCGGGGGCCGACGCGGTCTTCGTCCTGATCGGGCTCGGCGCGGGCATCCTGACCGCGCTCGGGGCCTTCCTGATCACCCGGCGGCGCGGCGGCGGCATCGCGGTCGCGGTCGGGCTGGTGGTCGGCGGACTGCTCGGGTCGGTCGGCGCCTGGCGCCTCGGGCGGTGGCTCGGGCCCAGCGACAACCTGATCGCCGAGGCCCGGCGGGTCGGCAACGGCGGGCACTTCGACGCGAGTATCGACCTGGGCGCGATGGGCGCGCTGGTGGTGTGGCCGATGGCGGCGATGGTGGTGCTGCTGGCGCTGTCGGCGGCGTTCGGGAAGCGGGAGGAGGACCCGCCGCCGTACTGGGCGGGGCCGTACGGACAGCTGCCGCAGACCCCCGAGGCTCCGGCCGTCCCTGAGCCGCCGGCCGCTCCCGAGGCTCCGGCCGCTCCCGCGGTGGGCGGGGAGCAGCCGGTTTCGGACGGCGCCGCGCGGCCGGGGGACCGGGGACCGGGCTGAGCGGGCCGGACTGAGCGGGGCGCCCCCGGCCTTCGCAAGGGGGCGCGAGGGGGCGCGAGAGCCGACCGGGCGGGCCCGGTCGGCTCAGCGCGCGATGGGGGCGGTGTGGGCCCCGGTGAGGGCCACCAGGTCGCCGGGGGCGAGTTCGACCTCCAGGCCGCGGCGGCCGGCGGAGACGTAGACGGTGGGGTGCGTGAGGGCGCTGGCGTCGACGACGGTGCGCAGCGCCCGGCGCTGGCCCAGCGGGGAGATCCCGCCGCGGACGTAGCCGCTGCTGCGCTCGGCGGCGGCCGGGTCGGCCATGGCGGCGCGCTTGCCGCCCACGGCCGCCGCGAGGGCCTTGAGGTCGAGTCGGCCGGCGACCGGGACCACGCCGACGATGAGGACGCCGTCCACGTCCGCGACCAGCGTCTTGAAGACCCGCTCGGCGGCGACGCCCAGGGCCTCGGCGGCCTCGCCGCCGTAGGAGGCGGCGGCCGGGTCGTGCTCGTAGGCGTGCACGCTGAACGGGACGGCGGCGGTCTCCAGGGCGACGGTGGCAGGGGTGCCCTGCGCGCCCTTCTTCGCTTTCTTCGCCATGCGCGGGTCCTGGGCTAGTTGGGGTTGAACGACTGGCGGGTGAGGTCGACCGCGGGCAGCGACGGCAGCCAGCTGAGCACGGCGCTCTCGCGGCGCAGCAGGTCGAGTTCGGTGCGCAGCCGCTGGGCGGTGTCCGGGCAGGCCAGCAGCTGCTGCTTGACCGGGGTCTCGAACACGGACGCGGCGGCGACCAGGTAGGAGAGCACCTGCGGGTCGTCGGGGAGTTCCTGGCGTCCGACGGTGCTGGCCTCGCGGGCGCCGGCCAGGCGCTTCTGGTAGACCCGGAAGGCCCGCTCGACCTCGGAGGCGAGGGCGCCGGAGCCCTCCCCGGGGCGCTCCTCGACGAGTTCGGCCTCGCCGGTCAGGTACGGGCCGGAGACCTCCACCGAGCGGAGCCGGAACCGGGTGGTGCCGGTGACCAGGAGCTCGTAGCGTCCGTCGGGCTGCTCCTGGACGGACGCGACGTCGGCGACGCAGCCGATGTGGAAGATCGCCTCCAGCGGGTCCCCGGTGGCGGTGCCGAGGCCGTCGAGCGGCCCGGCCGGACCTTCCTCCGGGCGGACCGGGGCGACCTCACGGCCGTCCTTGATGGCGAGCACGCCGAAGCGGCGGGGGGTGTCGGCCGGGAGTGCGAGCAGGTCGGCGACGAGACGGCGGTAGCGCTCCTCGAAGACGTTCAGGGGCAGCACGAGGCCCGGGTAGAGCACGTTGTTCAGCGGGAAGAGCGGCAGCCGTTCTGTCACGGCGGACAGCGTAGTTCCCCGGGCGGGCGTGGTGCGTCGCGGTTATCCCCGCGGGGAGGCGGTCATCCCCGCTGGAGCATCCGGGAGGCGCCCGCGACGACGGTGGTCGCGAGCAGCCAGCCGACGATCACCAGCCCGGCGGAGACGTACTGGCTGAGGCCGCCGGGGTTCCAGCCCTGCTGGCCGAGGTCGACGACCGGGATCAGCTGGCTGAGCGTGTACAGCACCGGGTTCCAGTGCGGGCGCTCGTCGAGCTTCAGCGGCTCCGGCTGGTGGGTGGCGAACCAGGCGCTGCCCAGGGCCCAGGCGAGCAGCAGCCACAGGCCGGCCCGGCCGGGGCGGTAGCCGTAGCCGACGGTGGCGTCCTGGACCCGGCCCCAGATCCGGGCGGGCAGCGGGAGGGTCTGGCGGCGGCGGCGCTGCTTGGCGTACAGCACCTCGCGGGCGTCGTCGTCGGCGCCGTCGCGGCGCAGGGCGGCGGCGAGCTGCTCGTAGGACTCGGGCTGGAAGTCGGCGGAGGCGCCCTCCAGCCAGGCGATCCGCTGCTGGACGGTGAACGGCGCGGCGGGGCGCAGGTTCTCGTAGACGAAGCCGGTCAGTCCGAGGTGCTTGCCGCGCGGCCAGGCCTCCGGGGTGTCGACCAGGTTGCCGACCCGGGCGCGGGTGAGCGAGACCGGGCCGGTGGGGCGCACCCGGCAGGCGAAGCGCAGTTCGGGGGTGTGGATGCGGCGCAGCGAGAGCTCGTCGTCACCCTCCAGGTGGAATTCGCCGGAGATCAGGCAGGCCCCGTCGAACCGGGCGTCGGAGAGCCGCACCTGGCCGTAGGCGCGGAACGGGGTGCTGGGCGCGCCGGGCGGGGCCACCTGGCCGTAGCCGGAGCCGTAGTAGCTGCGGGAGCCG
This sequence comes from Kitasatospora sp. NPDC087861, assembly GCF_044742585.1. Taxonomy (NCBI): domain Bacteria; kingdom Bacillati; phylum Actinomycetota; class Actinomycetes; order Kitasatosporales; family Streptomycetaceae; genus Kitasatospora; species Kitasatospora sp. NPDC087861. Next base: position 70,307 of record NZ_JBIUUS010000014.1, on the reverse strand, counting down.
CTCCACCCGGCGTCGGCCGAGCTGGTCAGGTAGCAGGTGTGGCCGACGGTGATGCGGACGGCGTTGAGGCAGATGCGGTTCTGCGGGACGGCGTGCAGCTGGGCCCCGCGCAGCGAGAACCGGCCGCCGATCCGGGTGGTGCGCAGGCTCAGCTCGCCGTGGACCTCGATCCGGTCGGCCTCGAAGTCCTGGTGGACCGCCATCCCGTCGGCGGAGACCGCGCGGCCGAAGCGGTCGCAGCCGAGGACGGTCTGGTTGAGCAGCAGGTCGGTGCCGATCTTGGCGTCGGTGAGCCGTATGCCCTCGGGTATCCGGCAGCGGGCCAGGTGGAGGTCGCCGGTGGTGGCGAGCCGGGAGGCCTCCATGCGGGGGATCAGACAGCGGACGAAGCGCAGGGTGCTGGCCCCGGCCTCGGAGATCAGGATCTTCTGCTCGAACCGGCAGTCGCGGAGTTCGACGTAGTGGCCGATGTCGCCGCCGGCCAGGTTGAGCGCGCCGCTGACCGACACGCCGTTGAGCCGCAGTGAGGCGACCCGCCCGGTGGCGGCGGCCGGGCCGGCCAGCAGCAGGTGGGCCAGGACCCTGGCCCGGACGGTGCGCCCGGGGCCCCAGACGGCGTCACCGAAGGGGTCGTCGGTGTCGGCGTCGCCGCTGCGCCGGTCGAACACGTTGCCGCGGCGGAAGGCCTCCCAGAGCTCACGCTCGGTGTCGGTCCAGCCCTCCGGAGCCTGCTCCACCATGGTTTCCCCCGCCCCCCCGGTCGTCTCGCCTTTCGTATCACGGAGTGAAATACGGGACCAGTGGTTCCGGCCACTCCTTACACTGGGTGGCGTGATCTCTCGAATCGACCTCCGCGGCTCGCTGGACGACCCGCGTGACCTGCTGCCCCGTGCCGAGTTCGACGTGGCGGCCGCCCTGGAGAAGGTGCGGCCGATCGCCGAGGACGTACGCCATCGCGGGGTCGCGGCCGTGATCGAGATCACCGAGCGCTTCGACGGCGTCCGGCTGGAGTCGACCCGCGTCCCGGCCGAGCAGCTGACCGAGGCCCTGGAGACGCTGGACCCGAAGGTGCGGGCCGCCCTGGAGGAGTCGATCCGCCGGGCCCGCGCCGTGCACGCCGACCAGCGCCGCACCGGGCACACCACCCGGGTGGTGCCGGGCGGCACGGTCACCCAGCGCTGGGTGCCGGTGGAGCGGGTCGGCCTGTACGTGCCGGGCGGGCTGGCGGTCTACCCGTCCTCCGTGGTGATGAACGTGGTGCCGGCCCAGGAGGCGGGCGTGCGGGGCATCGCGGTGACCTCCCCGCCGCAGAAGGAGTTCGGGGGCCGCGTGCACCCGACCATCCTGGCGGCCTGCGCGCTGCTCGGCGTGGACGAGGTCTACTCCGTCGGCGGCGCCCAGGCGGTGGCGATGTTCGCGCTGGGCACCGAGGAGTGCGCGCCGGTCACCATGGTCACCGGCCCCGGCAACATCTACGTGGCCGCCGCCAAGCGCCTGTTCGCCGGCCGGATCGGCATCGACTCGGAGGCCGGCCCGACCGAGATCGCCGTCCTCGCCGACGACAGCGCGCTGGCGTCCGACGTGGCCGCTGACCTGATCAGCCAGGCCGAGCACGGCCCGACCTCCGGCTCGGTGCTGGTCACCGACTCGCCGGAGCTGGCCGAGGCGGTCGAGGCCGAGCTGGCCGTGCAGGTCGCGCGGACCAAGCACAGCGAGCGGGTGGCCGAGGCGCTGGGCGGCCGGCAGTCCGGGATCATCCTGGTCGACGACCTGGACCAGGGCCTCGCCGTGGTCAACGCCTACGCGGCCGAGCACCTGGAGATCCAGACCCGCGACCCGCACGCGGTCGCCGCCAGGGTCGTCAACGCGGGCGCGATCTTCATCGGCCGCTGGACCCCGGTCTCGCTGGGCGACTACGCGGCCGGCTCCAACCACGTGCTGCCCACCGGCGGCTGCGCCTGCCACTCCGCGGGCCTGTCCGTGCAGACCTTCCTGCGCGGCGTCCAGGTCGTCGAGTACGACCGGGACGCGCTCGCGGACGTCGCCGCGCACGTCGTCAACCTGGCCAACGCGGAGGACCTGCCGGGGCACGGCGACGCGATCAAGGCCCGATTCGATTGGACGGTGCCCGGCTCGTGACCGCTGTGACCCGCATCGACGACCTCCCCATCCGTGACGAGCTGCGCGGCCAGTCCCCGTACGGCGCACCGCAGCTGGACGTGCCCGTCCAGCTGAACACCAACGAGAACCCGTACCCGCTCCCCGAGGAGCTGGTGGCCCGGATCGCCGAGCGCGTCGCCGAGGCGGCCCGGAACCTCAACCGCTACCCCGACCGGGACGCGGTCGAGCTGCGCGAGGGTCTCGCGGCGTACCTGACCCGCACCACCGGCTTCCCGGTCGCGCGCGAGCAGGTCTGGGCCGCCAACGGCTCCAACGAGGTGCTCCAGCAGCTGCTGCAGACCTTCGGCGGCCCCGGCCGCAGCGCGCTCGGCTTCGAGCCCTCCTACTCGATGCACGCGCTGATCTCCCGGGGCACCGGCACCGAGTGGATCTCCGGTCCGCGGAGCGACGACTTCACCATCGACCTGGACGCCGCCGTCACCGCGATCGCCGAGCACCGGCCGAACGTGGTCTTCGTCTGCTCGCCGAACAACCCGACCGGCACCGCCGTCGCCGCCGACACCGTGCTCCGGCTGTACGAGGCCGCGCAGGCCGCCGGGCCCAGCCTGGTGGTCGTCGACGAGGCGTACGTCGAGTTCTCGCACCGCGCCTCGCTGCTGCCGCTCATCGAGGGCCGCCCCAACCTGGTGGTCAGCCGCACCATGTCGAAGGCCTTCGGCGCGGCCGGGCTGCGGCTGGGCTACCTGGCCGGCGACCCGGCGGTGGTGGACGCGGTGCAGCTGGTCCGCCTGCCCTACCACCTGTCGGCCGTCACCCAGGCCACCGCGCTGGCCTGCCTGGAGCACACCGACACCCTGCTCGGCTACGTCGGCCGGCTCAAGGCGGAGCGCGACCGGCTGGTGGACGCGCTGCGCGGGCTCGGCCTGGAGGTCACCGACTCGGACGCCAACTTCGTCCAGTTCGGCCGCTTCGCCGACACCCACGCCGTCTGGCAGGCCATCCTCGACCAGGGCGTCCTGGTCCGTGACAACGGCGTCCCCGGGTGGCTGCGCGTCACCGCCGGCACGCCCGCCGAGAACGACGCCTTCCTGGACGCCGTTCGCACCGTGATCAAGGAGCTGTAACCCCGTATGTCCCGCATCGGACGCGTTGAGCGCACCACCAAGGAGACCTCGGTCCTGGTCGAGATCGATCTCGACGGCACCGGAAGGACCGACATCTCCACGGGCGTCGGGTTCTACGACCACATGCTCGACCAGCTCGGCCGCCACGGTCTGTTCGACCTCACCGTCAAGACCGACGGCGACCTGCACATCGACACCCACCACACCATCGAGGACACCGCCCTCGCGCTGGGCGCCGCCTTCAAGCAGGCGCTCGGGGACAAGGTCGGCATCTACCGCTTCGGCAACTGCACGGTGCCGCTGGACGAGTCGCTCGCCCAGGTCACCGTGGACCTCTCCGGCCGGCCCTACCTGGTGCACACCGAGCCCGAGAACATGGCGCCGATGATCGGCAGCTACGACACCACGATGACCCGGCACATCCTGGAGTCCTTCGTGGCCCAGGCGCAGATCGCGCTGCACGTCCACGTGCCGTACGGGCGCAACGCCCACCACATCGTGGAATGCCAGTTCAAGGCGCTGGCCCGGGCCCTGCGCTACGCCTCCGAGCGCGACCCGCGCGCGGCCGGCATCCTCCCCTCGACCAAGGGTGCACTGTGAGCAAGGCTGCCCTCGCCCTCATCTTCGTCGGCCTCTTCCTGGCCGGCGGCGTGATCTCGTTCTGGAAGCAGAAGCTGCCCAAGGGCGTCATCCTGGTGCTCGCGTTCGGCTCGGTGATGTGCCTGGCCGCCGGCATCATGCGCCTCTAGCCACGTGGGCTCCGGACACGTAGAGAGACTGGACACCTGAACATGGGCAAGAACGTCGTCGTCCTCGACTACGGGTCGGGCAACCTCCGCTCGGCGCAGCGCGCGCTCGAACGGACCGGGGCGGACGTCACCGTCACCTCCGACTACGACACCGCGATGAACGCGGACGGCCTGCTCGTCCCCGGCGTCGGTGCCTTCGAGGCCTGCATGCGCGGCCTGAAGGCCGTCCGCGGTGACTGGATCATCGACCGCCGGCTCGCCGGGGGCCGCCCCGTCATGGGCATCTGCGTCGGCATGCAGATCCTCTTCGAGAAGGGGGTCGAGCACGGCGTGGAGACGGCCGGCTGCGACGAGTGGCCGGGCACCGTCGAACCGCTGGAGGCCCCGGTCATCCCGCACATGGGCTGGAACACCGTGGACGTGCCCGTGGGCAGCCGGATGTTCGCCGGCCTCGACCCGCAGAGCCGCTTCTACTTCGTGCACTCCTACGGCGTGCGGCACTGGGAGCTGGAGACCCACAGCGCGCGGATCCACCCCCCGCTCGTCACCTGGGCCACGCACGGGCAGCCGTTCGTCGCGGCCGTCGAGAACGGCCCGCTCTGGGCCACCCAGTTCCACCCCGAGAAGTCCGGCGACGCCGGTGCCGCCCTCCTGACCAACTGGGTCGACACCCTCTGACGACCCTCTGACGACAGAAGAGTTAAGACTATGAGCCTCGAACTGCTTCCCGCCGTCGACGTCCGGGACGGCCAGGCCGTCCGCCTGGTCAAGGGCGCCTCCGGCACCGAGACCTCCTTCGGCGAGCCGCTGGCCGCCGCCCTCGCCTGGCAGAACGCCGGCGCCGAGTGGCTGCACCTGGTGGACCTCGACGCCGCCTTCGGCACCGGCACCAACTACGAGCTGCTGCGCGAGGTCACCGGCCGCCTCGACATCAAGGTCGAGCTGTCCGGCGGCATCCGCGACGACGAGTCGCTCGCCAACGCGCTCGCCACCGGCTGCACCCGGGTCAACCTCGGCACCGCCGCGCTGGAGGCCCCCGAATGGGTCGCCAAGGCCATCGCCGAGCACGGCGACAAGATCGCCGTCGGCCTGGACGTCGTCGGCACCACCCTGCGCGGCCGCGGCTGGACCCGCGACGGCGGCCAGCTCTTCGACGTGCTGGAGCGGCTCGACCGGGAGGGCTGCGCCCGCTACGTCGTCACCGACGTCAACCGGGACGGCACCCTGACCGGCCCCAACCTCCAGCTGCTGCGCGACGTCTGCGCCGCCACCGACCGCCCGGTCGTCGCCTCCGGCGGCGTCTCCTCGCTCGACGACCTGCGCGCCATCGCCGGTCTGGTCGGCGAGGGTGTCGAGGGCGCCATCGTGGGCAAGGCACTCTACGAGCAGAAGTTCACCCTCGAAGAGGCCCTGGAGGCGGTTTCAGGATGACGGAACGTCGGATCGTACGCGGCAGGGTCGGCGGATTCTCCCCCTGGGAGGACCAGTTCGGCTTCTCGCGGGCGGTCGCCGTGGGCGACCACGTGCACGTGGGCGGCTCCACCGCATGGGTGGACGGCCGGATCGAGCACGAGGGCGACCCCTACCGGCAGACCCTCGCCGCGTTCGGCGTCGGGCTCAGTGCCCTCGCCGCGTACGGTCTGACGGCGGAGGACGTGATCCGCACCCGGATGTACATCACCCACGTCCGCGACGCCGACGAGGTGGGCCGCGCCCACCTCCAACTCTTCGACGCCGCCCGCCCGGTGACCACCATGGTGGTGGTCGAGGGGCTGATCGACTCCCGGATGATGGTCGAGGTCGAGCTCGACGCCTATCGTGCCGGGCTGGCAAAGACCCTGGAAGGCAAACAGCCGTGACCCTCGCAGTACGTGTCATCCCCTGCCTGGACGTCGACGCCGGGCGGGTGGTGAAGGGCGTCAACTTCCAGAACCTGCGCGACGCCGGCGACCCGGTCGAGATGGCCAAGCTCTACGACGCCGAGGGCGCCGACGAGTTGACCTTCCTCGACATCACCGCCTCCGCCGGGGACCGGGAGACCACCTACGACGTGGTCCGCCGCACCGCCGAGCAGGTCTTCATCCCGCTCACCGTCGGCGGCGGCATCCGCGCCGTCGAGGACGTCGACAAGCTGCTGCGGGCCGGCGCCGACAAGGTCGGCGTCAACACCGCGGCCATCGCCCGCCCCGAGCTGGTCCGCGAGATCGCCCAGCGCTTCGGCCGGCAGGTGCTGGTGCTCTCGGTCGACGCCCGGCGCTGCCCTCCCGGTACGGAGACCGAGTCGGGCTACGAGGTCACCACCCACGGCGGGCGCCGCGGCACCGGCCTCGACGCCGTCGAATGGGCGGGCCGCGCGGCCGAGTTGGGCGCGGGCGAGATCCTACTCAACTCGATGGACGCCGACGGCACCAAGGACGGCTACGACCTGGAGATGATCCGGGCCGTGCGCAAGGCCGTCTCCGTGCCGGTGATCGCCTCCGGCGGCGCCGGCAAGCTCGCCGACTTCGCTCCGGCCGTCGAGGCGGGCGCGGACGCGGTGCTCGCCGCGAGCGTCTTCCACTTCGGGGACCTGCGGATCGGCGAGGTCAAGAACGCGCTGCGGGAGGCCGGGCACCCGGTGCGGTGACCGTCCGTACGGCTTGCGGGCCCGCTGCGCCGGTGCGCAGCGGGCCCTCGCGCGTGCTCAGGACTGCTCGCGGGGCTCGCCCTTGATCAGCGCGAACGGCGTGCCGTGCGGATCCGCCAGCCAGGCCAGCCGGCCGACGTTGGGCACGCTCTCGGCGGGCATCAGCACCGAGCCGCCGGCCGCCGTCGCCTTCGCGATCACCGCGTCCACGTCGTCGGCGGCGAAGTACGGCGTCCAGGCGGAGGGCTGGCCCGCCTGCATGGTCGGGGCGATGCCGCCGAAACCGGTGGCCTGCTGGTCGCCCTCGGCGGTCGAGATCACCCGGTAGGCCATGCCCGGGGCCGGCTCGAAGTTCTCCACCCGCCAGCCGAACAGCGCCTGGTAGAAGCCGAACCCGGCGGCCGGGTCCGCGGTGTGCAGCTCGGCCCAGACCAGGGCGCCGTCCTCCGACACCACGTCCAGGCCGGTGGTCTTACCGGCCTGCCAGACCGCGAACCGGGCGCCCTGCGGGTCGGCGAACTGGGCGAACCACCCCTCGCCCATGACGTCCATCGGCGGCACCAGGACCGAGCCGCCGGCCTGCTCGGCGGCCTCCGCGGTGGCGGCCACGTCGGCCGTGCGGAAGTACGTCGTCCAGGTGGGCTGGTCGCCCTCGTCGAGGGGGCCGACGGCGCCGACCGTCCGGCCGTTCAGCTGGAAGAAGCCGTAGCCGCCCGCCTCCGGGCCGGCGGACTGGAACGTCCAGCCGAACACCTTGCGGTAGAACTCGGCCGTGGCGGGGATGTCCGGGCTGCCGAGGTCGATCCAGCAGGGCGCGCCGGTGGGAAAGTCGGTGGTGAGCATGAGGTGGTGCCCCTTCGACGGAAGACGTGACCAGGACGGGCCCATCGGGCGCGCACGCGCCCCCTCCCCGGCCCTCTGCGAGTCTGCACCCGCCCACTGACATCCGCAGCCGGGGCAGGGTCGGGAGACGCGTGGGGGTCGGCCGCCCTACTGCTGTGGTGGCAGGGGCAGGACGTGGCGCAGGGCTTCGAGGGCGTCGGGGGCGCCGTCGACGGTGAGGGTGGTGTGGGCGCCGCGGCCGTAGGTGAAGAGGAGCAGTTCGCCCGGTTCGCCGGTGAGCTGGACGGTGGGGGAGCCGGCGGGGCCGATGGTCAGGGACTGGCCGTCGGGGCGGCGCAGGACCAGGCGGACGGGGGAGCGGCGGCCGGCTTCCAGGCGGGCCAGCAGCGGCAGTCGGCGCCACAGGGCTTCGGCGCGGCCGGCGGGCACCGGGGAGGGCGTCCAGTCGGCGGCGGCCCGCAGGACGTCCTCGGCGTGCACGTAGTACTCGACGGTGTTCGCGGCCTCGTCCGCGCCGGGCAGGGCGAACAGCGAGAACACCGGCGGGCCGGACCGGAAGAGCTTCAGCAGTTCCTCGTACGGGCGCTCGGCGTACGCCGACTGCACCCGGTGGGTCCAGTCGGCGAGGGCACCGACCCGGATGCCGGCCGCCGCGTCGGGGCGGCGTTCCCGGATCACCAGGTGGGCGGCGAGGTCCCGGGTGGTCCACCCGGCACAGAGGGTGGGGGCGTCCGGACCGGCGGCTGCCAGGAGTTCGGCGAGGCGGTGGCGTTCGGCGAGGGCGTGGTTCGACATGGCGCCACCTTAGGACGTGGCGAACCTCGGTCAGCGCAGGTCGCCGGTGAGCTTGGGGCCGCCCTGCCTGTTGCTGGCCGTCAGGGTGCAGGTGTAGTCCCGCCAGCCCTGCTGGTAGTTGGCCAGCGCGGGGCCGAACTGGCGGCCGTAGTACGTCTTCCCGTCGTTCTGCCGGGCCTTGGCGGCGGCCTCGGCCTCCTTGCAGCCCTCCCGCATCGCGAGCGAGATCGGGATCTCGCCGGTCAGGCCGTCGGCCAGTTTCAGGTCGGCGATCACCTGGCCGTCGTGCCCGCCGGTGCAGGGGCGCTCCTCGGCCTTGGTGATCACCGGGCTGAGCTGCGGGTGGTCGAAGCAGGCGCCGACCGGGAAGAAGGCGTACGGCGGGGCCTTGGCCGGGGTGGGCGTCGGTGTGGGGGTGGGCGTCGGGGTCGGGGTGGCCGTGGGGGTGGGCGGGGGCGGTGCGGCCGTGGGCTTCCGGTCCTCCGGCCAGAGCAGGACGGTGGCCACCACGGCGAGCAGCACGGCGAGTACCGCCGCGACGGTGAGGACCAGGCCCCGGGACGGGCGGGAGTCGGCGGCTGCGGGCGGCTGCTGCGCGGAGGTCATGGCCACGAGGATGGCCCACGCGGGGCCCGCCCGGCAGGCGGTTGGCCGAAATCGTACTGCCGCCGCGGGGTCCGGGCCCGGTCGGCTAGGCTCCCCGGCGGCACGGCACGAATCCCGGGAGTTGGGAATGCGCGTCGGAATCACCGGTCACCAGGACCTGTCGGGCGGCCTCACCGAGATGCTGGTCCGCGGGGAGCTCTGGCGGCTGGTCACCACCTTCGGGCCGTACGAGCTGGTCGGCGTCAGCTGCGCCGGGGAGGGGCCGGAGAGCTGGTTCGCCCGGTCCGTCCTGGAGCACGGCGGCAAGCTGGAGATCGTCGTCCCCGCGAGCGCGCCCGTGGCCGGCCGCGCCGACGACCCCACCCGGCTGCGGTTGCTGGGCGAGGCCCGCGCCGTCCACCGGCTGGCCGCCGTCGAGCGCGGCGGCCTCGGCGACGACACCGGACGGGCCCTGGTCGGCATGGTCGACGAGCTGATCGCGGTCTGGGACGGCGAGCCGGGCAGCGAGCCCGCCCGGGTCGCCGCACTGGCCCGGGCGGCCGGGCTGTTCGTCCACCGGGTCTGGCCGTCCGGCTGCGCGCGCACCGACTGACCACCCCCGGCCAGGTCGCGAGGGGCCGCCGACCGGGCTGACACAATGGCCCCATGTCCACCACACCCGCCACCCCCGGCACCACCGCCCTGGCCCCCGAGATCGCCGCCCGCCTCAAGCGCACCGAGGACGGCCTGCTCCCGGCCATCGCGCAGCAGTACGACACCGGCGAGGTGCTGATGCTCGGCTGGATGGACGACGAGGCGCTGCACCGCACGCTCACCACCGGCCGCTGCACCTACTGGAGCCGCAGCCGCCGCGAGTACTGGGTGAAGGGCGACACCTCCGGCCACGCCCAGGCGGTCAAGTCGGTGGCGCTGGACTGCGACGGCGACACCCTGCTGGTGAAGGTCGACCAGACCGGTGCCGCCTGCCACACCGGCGACCGCACCTGCTTCGACGCCGACGTGCTCCCGCTCGCCTGACCCTCCCCCCCGAACTCCAGAAGGTGCCGCTCGCCATGGATCTCGAAACCTTCCGCAAGCTCGCCGTCGACACCCGGGTCATCCCGGTCACCCGCAGGCTCCTCGCGGACGGTCTCACCCCGATCGGCCTCTACCGCAGCCTCGCCGAGGAGCGGCCCGGCACCTTCCTGCTGGAGTCCGCCGAGCAGGGCCGCAGCTGGTCGCGCTACTCCTTCGTCGGCGTCCGCAGCGCCGCCGTCCTCACCGCCGGCCCGGACGGCGCCGCCCGCTGGCTCGGCACCCCGCCGGTCGGCATCCCCACCACCGGGGACCCGCTGCAGGTGCTGCGCGCCGCGCTGGAGGCGCTGCACACCCCGCGCCGCACCGACGACGGCCTGCCGCCGCTGACCGGCGGTCTGGTCGGCTACCTGGGCTACGACGTCGTCCGCCGGCTGGAGAAGCTGCCCGACCTCAACCCGGACGACCTCCGGCTCCCCGAGCTGACCATGCTGCTCGCCACCGACCTCGCCGTGCTCGACCACGTCGACGGCACCGTGCTGCTGATCGCCAACGCCGTCAACCACAACGACCTGGCCAGCGGCGCGGACGAGGCCTACGCGGACGCGGTGGCCCGGCTGGACGCCATGGAGGCCGACCTGCTCAAGCCGGTCGACCCGGGCCTGGCCACCTTCACCCCGGCCGGCCCGGGCGAGGTCCGCTCCCCGTTCGGCGGCGCGCCGTACCGGGCCGCGGTGGAGGACATCAAGGAGCGGATCCGGGCCGGCGAGGCCTTCCAGGTCGTTCCCTCGCAGCGCTTCGAGGCCCCCTGCCCGGCCTCCGCGCTGGACGTCTACCGCGTCCTGCGCACCACCAACCCCAGCCCGTACATGTACCTGTTCCGCTTCCCCGGGCCGGACGGCACCGCCGAGGGCGGCTTCGACGTGGTCGGCTCCAGCCCGGAGGCGCTGGTCAAGGTCACCGGCGGCGAGGCGATGCTGCACCCGATCGCCGGCACCCGGCACCGCGGCGCCACCCCGCACGAGGACGCGGCGCTGGCCGCCGAGCTGCTCGCCGACCCCAAGGAGCGGGCCGAGCACCTGATGCTGGTCGACCTCGGCCGCAACGACCTCGGCCGGGTCTGCGAGCCGGGCAGCGTGGAGGTGGTCGACTTCATGCACATCGAGCGCTACAGCCACGTGATGCACATCGTCTCCACCGTCACCGGCCGGGTGGCGCCCGGGCGGACCGCCTTCGACGTGCTGACCGCCTGCTTCCCGGCCGGCACGCTGTCCGGCGCGCCCAAGCCGCGCGCGATGCGGATCATCGAGGAGCTGGAGCCCACCCGCCGCGGCCTGTACGGCGGCTGCGTGGGCTACCTGGACTTCGCCGGGGACTCCGACACCGCGATCGCGATCCGCACCGCCGTGCTGCGCGACGGCACCGCCTACGTGCAGGCCGGCGCGGGCGTGGTCGCCGACTCCGACCCGCACGGGGAGGACACCGAGTGCCGTAACAAGGCGGCCGCCGTGCTGCGCGCCGTCGCCACCGCCAATACGCTGCGGACGCCGGAACTGTCGTAACCGGAACGTGCCGGTACATGCCGGTACGTGTCGGAACGGAAGGCGGCCGGGATGCCGGGGATGCCGCAGGACGGGCCGCGGCGGGAGACCGTGCTGGCCGCCGCCGCCCAGATCAGGGACCAACTGGCGGGCCACGGCCGGGTGCTGTCCGGCGCCGTGGTCGTCACCCCGGCCGCGCCCGGCGGCCTCGCCCCCGACCTGGCGGTGACCGCGCCGGGGGTGGAGCCCGACGGCCGGGGCCGGTACGCCGGGAGTGATGTCGAGGCGGTCCTGGAGGTGGCGCGGCCGCACCTCGCCGAGACGGCGCGGGCGTACGCGCTCAGCGGGATCCCGCTGTACGTGATGGTCGACCCGGCGGCGGCGGTCTGCCTCGTGCACACCGCGCCGTCCGCCGACGGGGCGTACCGGGAGGCGGAACGGGTGCCGTTCGGCAACGACCTGTTCCTGCCGCTCGGCGAGCGGACGCTGGTGCTGCGGACGGAGGAGTTCCCGGCCGGGCCGCCCACCCCGGGTGCGGGGCCGGACGCCGGGCGGGGGATAGTGGACGGGTGAGCACACCTGACCAGACCCCCGTACCCGCCCCGTCGGCCCCCGCGGCGGGCCGCCGGACGCTCGGCGTGATGCTCCTGCTGACCGTGCTGAGCGCCGTCCTGGTGCTGACCGCCGTGGGCCGGGTCTGGGCCGAGGGCCGGGCCGGCACCCTGGCGGTTTCCGTCACCGGCGGCAAGATCTCCGAAGTGCCGGGCGGGCTGGCCCTGGTGGGGCTCGCGGCGGCCGTCGCGGTGTTCGCGGTGCGCGGCGCCGGCCGGCTCGCGGTCGGCGCGCTGACCCTGCTGGCGGGCCTCGGCGCGGCCGTCGCCTCGGCCGCGGGCGCCGGGGACACCGCCGCGCTGGACGCCGAGGCGGCCCGCAAGCTGGCGCTGTCCGGGTCGGCGGCCACCGAGGTCGGCCACACCGGCTGGCCCTGGGTGGCGCTGGCCGGTGGGCTGCTGCTGGCCGTCGCCGGGCTGCTCACCCTCCGCTACGGCCGGGGCTGGCCGGCCATGGGCAGCCGCTACGAGGCGCCCACCCGCAAGGCCCCCGCGACGACCGGGACCCCGGCCGACCTGTGGAAGGCGCTGGACCGGGGCGAGGACCCGACCGCGGTCTGAGCCGGCTCCGGGGACGGGGCCGGGCGGGCCGTGGCGACCCGCGGCGTGCGACGCGACGGGCCCGCCACGTGTGACGCGATAGACGGGGCACCCGCTTTGGGAGGCGGGTGTGTGGCCCGGCACAATGGAACCCGTCAACCCGCCGGCGGCCCCGCAGGCCCGGCCGGGCCCCGAGAGGCTAGGAGCACCAGCAGATGTCAGCAGCAGCACACGGTCACAACCCCGCCGCCTGGACCGGTGTGACCATCACCTTCATCGGTTTCGGGATCGCGGGGGTCGCGATGATCCTTCCGTCGGTGCTGCTGGTCTGGGCAGGCCTGGCGGTCGTCCTGGCCGGCGGTGTGATCGGCAAGGCCATGTCGATGGCGGGCATGGGCAAGCAGCCGAGCACCAACGTGTACGCGTCGGTCGAGGAGCAGGCCGAGGCCCGCGTCGCCGTCACCGCCTGACGACGGACTCCTCCGGACCGCGAAACGGCGGGCGCGCCGCGCCCGCCGTTTCGGTCTGTCCGGGGTTCCGCGCGGGCAGAATCGGGGCGTGAACGCCGCCTCCACCGCCACCGCCCCGCCGCCCGTACTGCGCCGGCTGGGCCCGCCGCTGGCCGCGCTGGCCGCGGCGGCCGTCCCCACCGCCTACCTCGCCGTGGTGGACCCGAACGCCCCCGGGCACTACCCCGACTGCCCCTTCCTGACCGCCACCGGCTGGTGGTGCCCCGGCTGCGGGGGGCTGCGCTGCGTCCACGCGCTGACCCACGGGGACTTCACCGGCGCGCTGCACGACAACGCCGCGGCCGTCCTGCTGTTCGCCGTGCTGGCGCTGTTCTGGCTGCGCTGGGGCTGGGCCGCGCTGCTCGGCGGCGGGCCGCGGCCCAGGCCTGCGCTCGGCGCCCGGCGCTGGGTGCTGATCGCCCTGCTGGTCCTGGTGTTCACGGTGGTGCGCAACCTGCCGGTCGGGGCGGGACTGGCGCCCCCGCTGGTTTGATCCCGAGCCCTTGCGGGTAGCGGCCCGCGCACCGGTCCACACCGCGGTCCGTACATCGGTCCACTTGCCCCGCACCCGGGCTCGGCGACCGCCGGAGAACCGGTGAAACCGCAGCTGGGAGCGGCCCCGGGGGGCGTCCGGCACGCGAGACGCACACCGGGCGGATGCGCCCCGCGCCCCCGGGTGCCGATACCATCGAAGAGCCGCCGGGCCACCGCCCGGACGGCTCGTCGCCGGCGAACGAGCAGAAATCTTGGGGGCACTTCGCGTGAGCGAGCGAACCATTGACAGGTGCGTGTTGCGCGCAGCGCCTGCTGAGCGAAGCGAGGTGTGCGCATGAGTGTGCTCGACACGATCATCGACGGGGTCCGGGAGGACCTCGCCGAACGGCAGGCCCGGGTCACCCTGGACGAGCTCAAGGAGCGCGCCGCCAAGGCCCGCGAGGCCAAGGACGGTGTCGCCGCCCTCAAGGGCGACGGGGTCCGGGTGATCTGCGAGGTGAAGCGCTCCAGCCCGTCCAAGGGCGCGCTGGCCTCGATCGCCGATCCGGCCGCCCTGGCGAGCGACTACGCGGCCGGCGGTGCCGCCGCGATCAGCGTGCTGACCGAGCAGCGCCGTTTCGGCGGATCGCTCGCCGACCTGGACGCCGTCCGCGCGGCGGTGGACACCCCGCTGCTGCGCAAGGACTTCATCGTCACCGCCTACCAGCTGTGGGAGGCCCGCGCGCACGGCGCCGACCTCGCGCTGCTGATCGTCGCCGCCCTCGACCAGCCGGCCCTGGTGTCGCTGATCGAGCGCGCCGAGTCGATCGGCCTCACCCCGCTGGTCGAGGTGCACGACGAGGAGGAGATCAAGCGCGCGGTGGACGCCGGGGCGCGGATCATCGGTGTCAACGCCCGCAACCTCAAGACCCTTGAGGTGGACCGCAACACCTTCGGCAACGTCGTCCACGCCATCCCGGACGGCATCGTCAAGGTCGCCGAGTCCGGCGTGCGCGGCCCGCTGGACGTGATCTCCTACGCCAACCTCGGTGCCGACGCCGTCCTGGTCGGCGAGTCCCTGGTGACCGGCAAGGACCCGCGCGCCGCGGTCGCCGACCTGGTCGCGGCCGGGGCCCACCCCGCCGTCCGGCACAAGGACTGACCCGCCGACATGAAGATCGCCACCCGCCTCGCCCCCGGTTGCCGCCCGCGCGGCTGCCGCGCGCCCGCCCGCCGGGTGCTGGGGCGGCGGGTGCGGTACGTGATCGGCTGCGAGCCCGGGCAGGTACCGGGCCGCCGATGGCGGCGCACGTCCGGCTGATCCCGGCCACGAGACGTCACTGTCGTCATCTCCCCTAAGGACTCCACCATGTCCGACAAGTCCGCGAAGGACTATCTCCCCGGTGCCCAGGTGCCGGACGCCCGCGGCTACTTCGGCGCGTACGGCGGCCGCTTCATCCCCGAGGCGCTGGTCGCCGCCGTCGAGCAGGTCGCCGAGGAGTACGAGAAGGCCAAGGCCGACCCGGCCTTCACCGCCGAGCTCGACGCGCTGCTCAAGGACTACACCGGCCGCCCGAGCCCGCTGACCGACGTGCACCGCTTCTCCGCCGAGGCGGGCGGCGCGCGCGTCCTGCTCAAGCGCGAGGACCTCAACCACACCGGCTCGCACAAGATCAACAACGTGCTGGGCCAGGCCCTGCTCACCCGGCGGATGGGCAAGACCCGGATCATCGCCGAGACCGGCGCCGGTCAGCACGGCGTGGCCACCGCCACCGCCTGCGCCCTGTTCGGCTTCGACTGCACCATCTACATGGGCGAGGTCGACACCCAGCGCCAGGCGCTGAACGTCGCCCGGATGCGGATGCTCGGCGCCGAGGTGGTGTCCGTGAAGTCCGGCAGCCGCACCCTCAAGGACGCCATCAACGAGGCGTTCCGCGACTGGGTCGCCAACGTGGACTCCACCCACTACCTGTTCGGCACCGTGGCCGGCCCGCACCCCTTCCCGATGATGGTCCGCGACTTCCACCGGGTGATCGGCGTCGAGGCCCGCCAGCAGGTGCTCGACCGCACCGGGCGGCTGCCCGACGCCGTCGTCGCCTGCGTCGGCGGCGGCTCCAACGCGATGGGCATCTTCCACGAGTTCATCCCGGACGCCGGCGTGCGCCTGATCGGCTGCGAGGCCGCCGGCGAGGGCGCCGACACCCCCAAGCACGCCGCCACCCTCACCAAGGGCGACCCCGGCGTGCTGCACGGCTCGCGCACCTACGTCCTGCAGGACGAGGACGGCCAGACCATCGAGTCGCACTCCATCTCGGCCGGCCTCGACTACCCGGGCGTCGGCCCGGAGCACGCCTGGCTGAAGGACACCGGCCGGGCCGAGTACCGCCCCGTCACCGACGACGCCGCCATGCAGGCGCTGCGGCTGCTGTCCCGCACCGAGGGCATCATCCCGGCGATCGAGAGCGCCCACGCGCTGGCCGGCGCCCTGGAGCTGGGCCGCGAACTCGGGCCCGAGGCCACCATCCTGGTCTCGCTCTCCGGGCGCGGCGACAAGGACATGCACACCGCGGCCGAGTACTTCGGCCTGTACGACGAGCCGGCCGGCGGTTCGGCCCACGACGCGGCCCACGGGGGTAAGTGATCATGGCCAACAAGCCCAATGAGGCCAGCAAGCTCAGCGGCATCCTGGCGGCCGCCAAGGCCGAGAACCGCGCCGCGCTGATCGGCTACCTGCCGGGCGGCTTCCCGACCGTCGACGGCGGCATCCGCGCGATCAACGCGCTGATCGAGGGCGGCTGCGACGTCGTCGAGGTCGGCCTGCCGCACTCCGACCCGGTGCTGGACGGCGCCGTCATCCAGACCGCCGACGACATCGCGCTGCGCGGCGGCGTGCGGATCAAGGACGTGCTGCGCACCGTCCAGGAGGTCGCCACCGCGCACCCCGAGGCGGCGGTGCTGGTGATGACGTACTGGAACCCGGTCGACCGCTACGGCACCGCGCGCTTCGCCGCCGACCTCGCCGCCGCGGGCGGCGCCGGCTGCATCCTGCCGGACCTGCCGGTGGAGGAGTCCGAGGAGTGGCGCAAGGCGGCGGACGAGCACGGGCTGGACACCGTGTTCGTGGTCGCCCCCAGCAGCAAGGACCCGCGGCTGGCCGAGGTCACCGCCGCCGGCAGCGGCTTCGTCTACGCGGCCGCCGTGATGGGCGTGACCGGCACCCGCAACCAGGTCGGCTCGCTCGCCGAGGACCTGGTCGCCCGTACCCGGGCCACCACCGACCTGCCGGTCTGCGTCGGCCTCGGGGTCTCCACCGCCGAGCAGGCCGCCGAGGTGGCGGGCTTCGCGGACGGCGTGATCGTGGGCTCCGCGTTCGTGAAGCGGATCCTGGAGGCCGGCGACGACGAGGCGGCCGCGCTGGACGCGGTGCGCGCCCTCGCCGGTGACCTGGCGGCGGGCGTCCGCCGGCGCTGACGACCCGTGCGACCTGACGGCCCGTCGCCCCCCGGGGGTGGCGGGCCGTTCGCCGTGTCCGCGCCCGACGACGCCGGGCGCGGGTGTGTCGCGGCCCCGAACGGGTGAACAGCGGCGGGGACACGCATCAGGCGGGGTTGACGGGCGTTGAGTGGAGGGACGAGTGCACGAACGACGTGTACGAGGGTTGCCGAGCGAGCGAAGGGGTGAGCCGGTGCCGGGTCTCCAGCGGGCCGTTCTGCTGCGGGCGGCCGCCGCCGCACTGGCGCTCGGCGCCGCCGTCGGGGCACACCCCGAGGTGGGGCAGGCGCTGGCCAAGCGCGGCGCCGAGCGGGCCGAGCGGGACGCGTACGCCTGTGCCGAGGCGGCCCGCTGGGACGCCGTCGTGCGGGCCGCCCGCTCGCACCGCGAAGGGCGGGCCGACCTGTTCGACCCGGCGCGCCCGCCCGGCTGCCGCTGACGAACGGGCGTTCGCCGAATTCGGACACATCCTCATCAGGCGTCACCCATCCGGCGTAATTCCTGAATATGGAGGAACCGCCCTTCATCCCTTACGGTTCATCAGGAAGTGAACGAGTTTCCCGAGGGGGGTTCCCTGATGGCCGGCCCGGCAGTGCAGCCCGGTGACCCGGTGCCCACGCCGTCGGCCCGGCGGCCGGTGCCGGTCTGGAGCCAGTGGCTGGGCACCGCCGTCCGGCTCGGCCTCGCGGTGGTCTGGGGCTGGGCCGGCCTGGCCAAGATCGCCGACCCGGCGGAGGCCGCCCAGGCCGTCCGCGCCTACGAGATCCTGCCCGAGGGCCTGGTCAAGCCGATCGGCTACGCCCTGCCCTTCCTGGAGCTGGCGCTCGCCCTGCTGCTGGTGATCGGCCTCGGAGTCCGGCTCGTCGCCGGCGTCTCCGCGCTGCTGCTGCTCACCTTCATCGCCGGGATCGCCTCCGCCTGGGCGCGCGGCATCACGATCGACTGCGGCTGCTTCGGCGGCGGCGGGCACGTCGACGCCTCGCAGACCGAGTACCTGCAGGAGATCCTGCGCGACACCGGGTTCCTGCTGCTGGCCGGGTGGCTGCTGTGGCGGCCCCGCACCAGGTTCTCGGTGGACGGCTGGCTGGCGAGCTGACCGGCCGGCCCCGCCGTACCCCCACCCCACCCCACGAAGGCCCTCCCCGATTGTGGATGTCAAGGCAATGAGCGAGAAGAACCGAGAAGGAAAGCGCACCGCCCGCGAGCGGATGCTGGAGCAGCGGGCGGCCGACGAGGCCTCGTCCCGGCGCAGGAAGAAGCTGCTCGTGGGCGGCGCGGTGCTCGTGGTGATCGCCGCCGCCGTGGTCACCGGTGTCGTGGTGCAGAACGAGCGCTCCAAGCCGGAGACGCCGGTCGCCGCCCCGGCCGGGACGATCGGCGACAAGAACCTGGTCATCCCGACCGGCTCGGCCAACGCCCCGGCCGTCCTCACCGTCTACGAGGACCCGCGCTGCCCGGCCTGCGGCATCTTCGAGCGGGAGTTCTCCTCGACCATCGACCAGCTGGAGGACGCCGGCAAGGTCTACACCAACTACCACATCGTGTCGTTCATCGACCGGGCCGTCCCGGGCAAGGGCTCCAAGATCGGTGCCAACGCGCTGGCCTGCGCCCAGGACGCCGGGCACTTCCGGGACTTCCACGACGTGCTGTACCGCAACCAGCCGGAGGAGACCAACGACGCCTTCGGCAACAAGGCCGTCCTGCTCAACCTCGCCAAGCAGGTCAACGGCCTCGACACGCCCGCCTTCGAGTCCTGCGTCAACGACGGCAAGTACGGCGGATGGGTGTCCTCGGTGCAGCAGGACTTCGACAAGTCCAGCTACAAGTCCACCCCGACGGTGCTGCTCAACGGCCAGCCGATCTACCCCAAGAACGGCAGCGAGGAGATCACCCCGGCCAACCTGGTGAAGTGGGTCGACGCCGCCAACCAGGGCAAGCAGCTGGGCACCACGGGCTCCAACGGGCAGACCCCGGCGCCCACCAGCACCGCCTCGGAGGCCAACAACCCGTCGCCGACGGCCGGTTGAGCCGCGTACGCTGCCGGATGACCGCCGCCGCCCCCTCCCCGTCCGGAGGGGACGGCGGCGCTATCCGGGACCCGTTGTTCGGTTTCTGTGACCCCAGGCGTGCCCGACGGGGCCCGCCGACCCTGTAGCGTCGGAACCGCCATGGATATCGCCTACATTCCCAGCCCGTCGCGGGGCGTCCTGTACCTCGGACCGATCCCGCTGCGCGCCTACGCCTTCTGCATCATCCTCGGTGTCGTCGTGGCCGTCTGGCTCGGCAGCAAGCGCTGGGTCGCCCGGGGTGGTGCCAAGCACACGGTCGGCGACATCGCCGTCTGGGCCGTGCCCTTCGGCCTGGTCGGCGGTCGGCTGTACCACGTCATCACCGACCACCAGCTGTACTTCGGGGACGGCAGGAACCCCTGGAACGCCCTCAAGATCTGGGAGGGCGGCCTCGGCATCTGGGGCGCGATCGCGCTCGGCGCGGTCGGTGCCTGGATCGGCGCCCGCCGCCGGGGTGTGCCGCTGCCCGCCTACGCCGACGCCATCGCGCCGGGCATCGCGCTCGCGCAGGCGATGGGCCGTTGGGGCAACTACTTCAACCAGGAGCTGTACGGCCGGCCGACGACGCTGCCGTGGGGCCTGGAGATCGACAAGACGCTGCCGAGCGGCGAGGTCGTCACGGGCGTCTACCACCCGACCTTCCTGTACGAGTCGCTGTGGTGCGTCGGGGTCGCGCTGCTGGTGATCTGGGCGGACCGCCGCTTCAAGCTGGGGCACGGCCGGGCCTTCGCGCTGTACGTGGCCGCGTACACGGTGGGCCGGGCCTGGACCGAGTGGCTGCGGATCGACGAGGCGCACCACTTCCTGGGCATCCGGCTGAACGACTGGACGGCCGGGGTGGTGTTCCTGGCCGCCGTGGCCTACCTGGTGATCGTCGGTCGGACGCGGCCCGGCCGGGAGGACCCGGCGAGCATCGACCCGGCCGCGCACGCCGAGCAGGCGTCCGGCGACGGGGCCGCGGAGGCTCCGGTGGACGGGAAGGCCGCGGCGGACGAGAAGGCCACGGTGGACGGCAGGGCCACGGCGGACGAGAAGGTCCGGGTGGACGAGAAGGACTCGAAGAGCGGGAAGTCGTCTCAGCCCGCGGACGAAAAGGTGGACGCTCCGGCCGCCGCCGGAGCCGCCGAGACGACCGGCGAGGACGCCAAGAACCTGACCTGACCTGGGAGTTCCCTCCGTTTCGGCCGCCCCCGCGATGCTCGCGGAGGGCGGCCGCCGCGCTGTTCGGACAGCCTTACTTTGCTGGAAATGCCCAGGTCAGACGGGCTACGTTCGAGGAAAGACGAATCGAACGGAGGGGAACTGCCGTGAGCGCGATCACCTTGGAGCCCGAGGCCGGGCACCACCCCCGCATACCCGCCGCGGGACACCACCGGGACGTGAACGGTGGCTGGCTGCGGCCCGCCGTGTTCGGGGCGATGGACGGCCTGGTCTCCAACTTCGCGCTGATGACCGGCGTGGTCGGCGGCTCGGCGTCCAGCGCCACGGTGGTGCTGACCGGGCTCGCCGGGCTGGTGGCCGGGGCCTGCTCGATGGCGGCGGGGGAGTACACCTCGGTGGCCTCGCAGGCCGAACTGGTGCAGGCCGAGATCGAGGCCGAGCGGCTGGAGCTGAGCCGCAACCCGCACGGCGAGCTGGCCGAGCTGGCGCAGCTGTACATCTCCCGCGGGGTGGAGCCGGGGCTCGCCCACGAGGTGGCCCGGCAGCTGTCGGCCAACCCGGACCAGGCCCTGGAGATCCACGCCCGGGAGGAGCTGGGCATCGACCCCAACGACCTGCCGTCGCCGTGGGTGGCCGCCGGGTCCTCCTTCATCTGCTTCGCGGTGGGCGCGCTGCTGCCGTTGCTGCCGTACCTGCTGGGGGCGACCTCGCTGCTGCCGGCGCTGCTGCTGTCGGTGGTGGGGCTGTTCCTGTGCGGCGCGGTGGTGGCCCGGGTGACGGCGCGCAGCTGGTGGTTCAGCGGGCTGCGGCAGCTGGTGCTGGGCGGGGCGGCGGCCGGGGTGACCTACCTGCTGGGGTGGCTGATCGGCGGGCACGTCGGCTGAGGCGGGCCTTCGGCCGGGCGTGCGTGATGACCCGGGGGACTGCATGACTATGCCGGGCAGTGGGTGACGTTCCACACACGGGCGTCGCGTACCGCCTGGCCTAGTCTCAGCATCCGAGCCTCGGAGCCGAGGATTCGCATCTGCCGACGGGCCCCGGGGATCGATTCGCAGGCGCCCTTGATCGTCCCGTGTGGCGGTCGGGTTTCGCCCCTGTTTCAGGCCGTCGACCGCCGGGCACAATCGTAGGACGTGCACTGTGGCACGCCCCCCTCACCAGCCCCCTGACCTGCGGATCCGTCCGCCATGTGGACGAGATATTCCACTTCCCGGGATCTTGGGCATCATGTAACTTGCATGAAATCGCATCAGGGCCAACGTCGTCCCTCCTTGCACCACACAGCCGAATGACGACGACGGGAGAGCCGATGCTGTCTGCATCCATGCACTCCGCCAACGAGCCCCAGGCCGGCGCCGCCCGCCAGCCGTACGCGCTCGTTCCGGATGCGCGACCTACCGCTCAGGGCCTGTACGACCCGCGAAACGAGCACGACGCCTGCGGCGTCGGTTTCGTCGCCACGCTGACCGGCATCGCCGACCACACCATCGTCGAGCAGGCGCTCACCGTCCTGCGCAACCTGGAGCACCGCGGCGCCACCGGCGCCGAGCCCGACTCCGGCGACGGCGCCGGCATCCTCACCCAGGTCCCGGACGCCTTCCTGCGCGGCAAGGTCGACTTCGAGCTCCCCGCCGCCGGCGCGTACGCGGTCGGCATCGCCTTCCTCCCCGACGAGGACGCCGCGGACGCCGCCGCCGTCGCCCGGATCGAGGCCATCGCGGCCGAGGAGGACCTGACCGTCCTCGGCTGGCGCGACGTCCCGGTCACCCCGGACCTGCTCGGCGCCACCGCCCGCAGCGTGATGCCCCGCTTCCGCCAGCTCTTCCTGGCCAAGGAGGGCCTGGCCGGCATCGGGCTCGACCGGATCGCCTTCGTCGTCCGCAAGCGCTCCGAGCGCGAGGTCGGGGTCTACTTCCCGTCGCTGTCCGCGCGCACCATCGTCTACAAGGGCATGCTGACCACCGGCCAGCTGGAGCCCTTCTTCCCCGACCTGTCGGACCGCTCCTACGCCTCCGCCGTCGGCCTGGTGCACTCGCGCTTCTCCACCAACACCTTCCCGAGCTGGCCGCTCGCCCACCCGTACCGCTTCGTCGCCCACAACGGCGAGATCAACACGGTCAAGGGCAACCGCAACTGGATGAGCGCCCGCGAGTCCCAGCTCGCCACCGACCTGATCCCGGCCAACCGGAACGGGCAGGGTCTGAGCCGGATCTTCCCGGTCTGCACCCCGGACCACTCCGACTCCGCCTCCTTCGACGAGGTCCTGGAGCTGCTCCACCTCGGCGGCCGCTCGCTGCCGCACTCGGTACTGATGATGATCCCGGAGGCGTGGGAGAACCACGCCACCATGGACCCGGCCCGCCGCGCCTTCTACCAGTACCACTCCAACCTGATGGAGCCCTGGGACGGCCCGGCCTGCGTCACCTTCACCGACGGCACCCAGATCGGCGCCGTGCTCGACCGCAACGGCCTGCGCCCCGCCCGCTACTGGATCACCGAGGACGGCCTGGTCGTCCTCTCCTCCGAGGTCGGCGTGCTCGACATCGAGCAGGAGAAGGTCGCCAGGAAGGGCCGCCTGCAGCCCGGCCGGATGTTCCTCGTCGACACCGCCGAGGGCCGCATCGTCGAGGACGAGGAGATCAAGTCCGCCCTCGCCGCCGAGCACCCCTACGCGGAGTGGGTCGCCGCCGGGCAGATCCAGCTCGCCAAGCTCCCCGAGCGCGAGCACATCGCCCACACCCACGCCTCCGTCACCCGCCGGCAGCAGACCTTCGGCTACACCGAGGAGGAGCTGCGGGTCATCCTGGCGCCGATGGCCAGGACCGGCGGCGAGGCGCTCGGCTCGATGGGCACCGACTCGCCGATCGCCGCGCTCAGCGAGAAGCCGCGCCTGCTGTTCGACTACTTCGTCCAGCTCTTCGCGCAGGTCACCAACCCGCCGCTGGACGCCATCCGCGAGGAGCTCGTCACCTCGCTGCTCAGCAACCTCGGCCCCGAGGGCAACCTGCTGGCCGCCGAGGCCGCCTCCTGCCGCTCGGTCGGCATCACCTTCCCGGTGATCGACAACGACGAGCTGGCCAAGCTCGTCCACATCAACGCCGACGGCGACCAGCCCGGCCTCAAGGCCGTCACGCTCTCCGGCCTCTACCGGGTCGCCGCCGGCGGCGAGGGCCTGGCCGCCCGCCTGGCCGAGATCGCCGCCGAGGCCGACGCCGCGATCGCCGACGGCGCCCGGATCATCGTGCTCTCCGACCGGCACTCCGACGCCGAGCACGCCCCGATCCCCTCGCTGCTGCTCACCTCCGCGATCCACCACCACCTCATCCGCACCAAGCAGCGCACCCAGGTGTCGCTGCTGGTCGAGGCCGGTGACGTCCGCGAGGTGCACCACGTCGCGCTGCTGGTCGGCTACGGCGCCGGCGCGGTCAACCCGTACCTGGCCATGGAGTCCGTCGAGGACCTCGTCGCCCAGAACACGTTCCTGAAGAGTGAGGGCAGCCAGGGCGTCGAGCCCGAGAAGGCCATCAAGAACCTGATCAAGGCGCTCGGCAAGGGCGTACTCAAGGTCATGTCCAAGATGGGCATCTCCACCGTCGCCTCCTACCGCGGCGCCCAGGTCTTCGAGGCCATCGGCCTCTCCCAGGACCTGGTCGACGGCTACTTCGCCGGCACCACCACCAAGCTCGGCGGCATCGGCCTGGAGGAGATCGCCAAGGAGACCGCCGCCCGCCACGCCAAGGCCTACCCGGCCTCCGGCATCCCGGCCGCGCACCGCGCCCTGGAGATCGGCGGCGAGTACCAGTGGCGCCGCGAGGGCGAGCCGCACCTGTTCGACCCGGACACCGTCTTCCGGCTCCAGCACTCCACCCGCAACCGCCGGTACGACGTCTTCAAGCAGTACACGGACCGGGTGAACGAGCAGTCCACCCGCCTGATGACGCTGCGCGGCCTGTTCCAGCTGGACGCCCTCGGCCGGACCCCGATCCCGGTCGAGGAGGTCGAGCCGGTCTCCGAGATCGTCAAGCGCTTCTCCACCGGCGCCATGTCGTACGGCTCCATCTCGATGGAGGCGCACGAGACCCTCGCCATCGCCATGAACCGCCTCGGCGGGAAGTCCAACACCGGCGAGGGCGGGGAGGACCCGGAGCGCCTGTACGACCCGGAGCGCCGCTCGGCGATCAAGCAGGTCGCCTCCGGCCGGTTCGGCGTCACCTCCGAGTACCTGGTCAACGCCGACGACATCCAGATCAAGATGGCCCAGGGCGCCAAGCCCGGCGAGGGCGGCCAGCTGCCCGGCCACAAGGTGTACCCGTGGGTCGCCAAGACCCGGCACTCCACCCCGGGTGTCGGCCTGATCTCGCCGCCGCCGCACCACGACATCTACTCGATCGAGGACCTGGCGCAGCTCATCCACGACCTCAAGAACGCCAACCCGGCCGCCCGCATCCACGTGAAGCTGGTGTCCGAGGTCGGCGTCGGCACGGTCGCCGCGGGCGTCTCCAAGGCGCACGCGGACGTGGTGCTGGTCTCCGGGCACGACGGCGGCACCGGCGCCTCCCCGCTGACCTCGCTCAAGCACGCGGGCGGCCCCTGGGAGCTCGGCCTCGCCGAGACCCAGCAGACCCTGCTGCTCAACGGCCTGCGCGACCGCATCGTGGTGCAGACCGACGGCCAGCTCAAGACCGGCCGCGACGTCGTCATCGCCGCACTGCTCGGCGCCGAGGAGTTCGGCTTCGCCACCGCGCCGCTGGTCGTCTCCGGCTGCATCATGATGCGCGTCTGCCACCTGGACACCTGCCCGGTCGGCGTCGCCACCCAGAACCCGGTGCTGCGCGAGCGCTTCTCCGGCCAGCCCGAGTTCGTGGTCAACTTCTTCGAGTTCATCGCCGAGGAGGTTCGCGAGCTCCTGGCCGAGCTCGGCTTCCGCTCGATCGAGGAGGCCGTCGGCCACGCCGAGCACATCGACGCCCAGGCCGCCATCGACCACTGGAAGGCCGCCGGGCTCGACCTGGCCCCGCTCTTCCACGTGCCGTCGCTGCCCGAGGGTGCGGCCCGCCACCGCACCACGGCCCAGGACCACGCGCTCGACAAGGCCCTGGACAACCAGCTGATCGCGCTCGCCGAGGACGCCCTGGAGCGCGGCGAGACCGTCCGCATCCAGCTGCCGATCCGCAACGTCAACCGCACGGTCGGCACCATGCTCGGCCACGAGGTGACCAGGCGCTACCGCGGCGAGGGACTGCCCGAGGGCACCATCGACGTCACCCTCACCGGCTCCGCCGGGCAGTCCTTCGGCGCCTTCGTGCCGCGCGGCGTGACCCTGCGGCTGGAGGGCGACGCCAACGACTACGTCGGCAAGGGGCTCTCCGGCGGCGTCGTCATCGTCCGCCCGGCCCGCGAGGCCGCGGCCATCGGCAACGACGCGCAGAACCACGTCATCGCCGGCAACACCATCGGCTACGGCGCCACCTCCGGCCGGATCCACCTGCGCGGCAAGGCCGGTGAGCGCTTCGCCGTCCGCAACTCCGGCGCCACCCTGGTCGTCGAGGGCGTGGGCGACCACGGCCTGGAGTACATGACCGGCGGCCGGGTCGTCATCCTCGGCGAGACCGGGCGCAACCTGGCGGCCGGCATGTCCGGCGGCATCGCCTACGTCCTGGACCTGCGCCCCGCGAACGTCAACGACGGCATGGTGGGCATCGAGGCCCCGAGCGCCGCCGACCGCGACTGGCTGCGCGAGACCGTGCAGCAGCACTACGAGGAGACCGGCTCCACCGTCGCCGCCGAACTCCTGGCCGACTGGGGCGGCGGGGTCTCCCGCTTCTCCAAGATCATGCCGACCGACTACAAGGCTGTGCTCGCCGCCAAGGACGCCGCTGAGCGCGATGGCCTCTCCGAGGCCGAGACCACTCGCAAGATGATGGAGGCGGCACGTGGCTGACCCCAAGGGCTTCCTGACCACCGGCAAGCAGCTGGCCGAGCGCCGGCCCGTGGACGTGCGTCTGCGGGACTGGAACGAGGTCTACGTCGAGCGCAGCCTCCTGCCGATCATCACCAAGCAGGCCGGCCGCTGCATGGACTGCGGCATCCCGTTCTGCCACAACGGCTGCCCGCTCGGGAACCTCATCCCCGAGTGGAACGACCTCGCCTACCGGGACGACTGGACCGGCGCGATCGAGCGGCTGCACGCGACCAACAACTTCCCGGAGTTCACCGGCCGCCTCTGCCCGGCGCCCTGCGAGTCCGCCTGCGTGCTCGGCATCAACCAGGACGCGGTGACCATCAAGAACGTCGAGGTCACCATCATCGACAAGGCCTGGGACCGCGGCGGCGTCACGCCGCAGGTCCCGGAGCGGCTGTCCGGCAAGACCGTCGCCGTCGTCGGCTCCGGCCCGGCCGGCCTGGCCGTCGCCCAGCAGCTCACCCGGGCCGGCCACACCGTGGTCGTGTACGAGCGCGCCGACCGCGTCGGCGGCCTGCTGCGCTACGGCATCCCCGAGTTCAAGATGGAGAAGCGCCACATCAACCGCCGCATCGAGCAGATGCGCGCGGAGGGCACCCGGTTCCGCACCGGCGTCCACGTCGGCGAGGACATCACCGGCCAGCAGCTGCGCGAGCGCTTCGACGCCGTCGTGGTCGCCGCCGGCGCCACCACCGCCCGCGACCTGCCGGTGCCCGGCCGCGAGCTCAAGGGCGTCCACCAGGCCATGGAGTACCTGCCGCTGGCCAACAAGGTGCAGGAGGGCGACTTCGTCGAGTCGCCGATCAGCGCCAAGGGCAAGCACGTCGTCGTCATCGGCGGCGGCGACACCGGTGCCGACTGCGTCGGCACCGCCCACCGCCAGGGCGCCGCCTCGGTCACCCAGCTGGAGATCATGCCGCGGCCCTCCGAGGAGCGCCCCGGCCACCAGCCCTGGCCGACCATGCCGATGACCTACAAGGTCACCTCCGCGCACGAGGAGGGCGGCGAGCGGATCTACTCCGTCAACACCACCCGCTTCGCCGGCGACGAGGAGGGCAACGTCCAGGAGCTGCACCTCGTCGAGGTCGAGTTCAAGGACGGCCGGTTCGAGCCCGTCCCCGGCACCGAGCGGGCCATCCCGGCGCAGCTGGTCACCCTGGCCATGGGCTTCACCGGCACCGACGTCCGCAACGGCCTCGTCGAGCAGCTCGGCGTCGACCTGGACGCGCGCGGTAACATTGGCCGCGACGGCCGGTTCGCCACCAATGTCGATGGCGTCTACGTCTGCGGTGACGCAGGCCGTGGCCAGTCGCTGATCGTCTGGGCCATCGCGGAAGGCCGCTCGGCCGCCGCCGCGGTGGACACGTACCTCGGCGGCAAGACCCCGCTGCCGGCCCCGATCCGTCCCACCGACCGCCCGCTGGTCGTCTGACGGAGCGACCGGCCCCCCGAACGCCCGGCACCGCATCGCCGGGAGCTCAACCCGCTGCCCCCGCCAGCGTCGCCGGGCCAACGCGGTCTCCTGGCGCCTGCCCTCTTCCCCGACCAGTTGGAGGGCGGGCGCCGTCGCGTTCCTTTTGTCAAGGGTTGCCCCAACTCTCAGACATTTCCCAGGACTTGGGTCTACCGTAAACGCGGTCCGGGCGTCGTTCGGGAAGTCGCTCCCGGACGGGCTGTTGCTCGTCGGTGCCAGGTGGCAGACTGCCGCCGACGGCCGGGGGGCTGCGCGAGTGCGGAGGTTGACGCGATGAGCACGACTCAGGCCGGCGGAGGCGCCACGGTACGGCGCCTGCTACTCGGCACCCAGCTGCGCAAGCTCCGCGAGGCCAGGGGTGTCAGTCGCGAGGAGGCCGGCTACTCGATCCGCGCCTCCGAGTCCAAGATCAGCCGGATGGAGCTCGGCCGGGTCGGCTTCAAGGAGCGCGACGTCGCCGACCTGCTCACCCTCTACGGCGTGGAGGCCGAGCAGGAGCGCGCCACCGTCCTCGGGCTCGTCCGGGACGCCAACGCCACCTCCTGGTGGCACGAGTACGGCGACGTGCTGCCCGCCTGGTTCCAGAACTACGTCGGCCTGGAAGAGGCCGTCGCCGAGATCCGCAGCTACGAGGTCCAGTTCGTCCACGGGCTGCTCCAGACCGCCGACTACGCCCGCGCCGTCATCGCCGCCGGCGGCCACGCCACCGACCCCGGCGAGATCGAGCGCCGGGTCGAGGTCCGGCTCAAGCGTCAGGCCGTGCTCACCGCCGAGCACGGTCCCCGCCTGCTCGCCGTCCTCGACGAGGCCGCGCTGCGCCGGCCCTGGGGCGGCCCCGAGCTCATGCGCAACCAGATCGACCGGCTGCTGGAGCTCGGCGAGCTGCCCAACGTCCGGCTCCAGGTGCTGCCGCTGGGCTGCGCCGGGCTGAGCGCCGAGAGCGGCGCCTTCACCGTGCTCGGCTTCGCCGAACCCGAGCTCGCCGACGTCGTCTACGTGGAGCAGTTCACCACCGCGCTCTACCTGGACAAGCCCGTCGAGGTCGCAGAGTACCGCCAGGCGATGGAGGGCCTGCTCGCCGACAGCCTCGATCCGGAGCAGACGCACCATCTCCTGTACTCCGTACGCCAAGAGCTGTAATACGTCAGTACGATGATGCCCAATCAGGTCGGGCCGTGGCGGCTCGCCCGTCGGGACGCCCCGATCCGGCACGAGAGGGTTCAGATGTCGTACTTCTCCGAGTTGGCGCTGCAGTACATCGACGGCGAATGGTGCAGCGGCAGCGGCTCCTGGGACATCGTCGACGTCGATCCGTACACCGGCGACAAGCTCGCCACCGTCACCGTGGCCACCGTCGCCGAGGTCGACCGGGCCTACCGGGCCGCCGAACGGGTGCAGAAGCAGTGGGCCGCCACCAACCCCTACACCCGCCGGCTCGTCTTCGAACGCGCGCTGCGGCTGGTCGAGGAGCGCGAGGCGGAGATCACCCGCGCCATCATGGTCGAACTCGGCGGCACCGCGCTCAAGGCCGGCTTCGAACTCTCCCTGGTCAAGGACATGCTGCGGGACTGCCTGCACCTGTCGGTCAGCCCGGAGGGCCGGCTGCTGCCCTCGACCGCGGACGGCAAGGAGAACCGCCTCTACCGGCTGCCGGTCGGCGTCGTCGGCGTGATCAGCCCGTTCAACTTCCCGCTGTACCTCTCGATCAAGGCCGTCGCCCCCGCCCTGGCGCTCGGCAACGGCGTGGTGCTCAAGCCGCACCAGGAGACCCCGGTGGTCGGCGGCACCCTGATCGCCAAGCTCTTCGAGGACGCCGGCCTGCCGGCCGGGCTGTTCAACGTCGTGGTCACCGACATCGCGGAGATCGGCGACGCGTTCATCGAGCACCCGGCGCCCAAGGTGATCTCCTTCACCGGCTCCGACCAGATCGGCCGGCACGTCGCCACCGTCGCCGCCGCCAACTTCAAGCGGACCGTGCTCGAACTCGGCGGCAACAGCGCGCTGATCGTGCTGGACGACGCCGACGTCGACTACGCCGTGGACGCCGCCGTGTTCAGCCGCTTCGCCCACCAGGGCCAGGTCTGCATGGCCGCCAACCGGGTCCTGGTCGACCGCGCGGTCGAGGCCGAGTTCACCGCGAAGTTCGTCGCGAAGATCGCCTCGCTCACCGTCGGCGACCCCAAGGACCCGGCCACCCAGATCGGCCCGCTGATCAACACCGTCCAGGCCGACGCCATCACCGCCCAGGTCGACCAGGCCGTCGCGGCCGGCGCCACCGCGCTGCTGCGCGGGTCCACGACCGGCAGTCTGATGGACCCGGTCGTCCTCACCGGCCTGGCCGAGGACGCGCCGATCCTCAAGCGCGAACTCTTCGGGCCGGTCGTGCTCGTGGTGCCCTTCGACGGCGAGGACGAGGCCGTCCGGATCGCCAACGACAGTCCCTTCGGGCTCAGCGGCGCGGTGCACACCGCGGACGTGGAGCGCGGCGTGCGGGTCGCGCACCGGATCGAGACCGGCATGATCCACGTCAACGGCGGGACCATCGCCGACGAGCCGGGGGTGCCGTTCGGCGGGGAGAAGAACTCCGGGATCGGGCGGCTCAACGGGGAGTCCACGGTGGACGCGTTCACCACGGTGAAGTGGATCTCCGTCCAGCACGGGCGGACGGTCTTCCCGTTCTGAGGCGGCACGTTCTGCGGCATCACGTTCTGCGGCGTCACGTTCCGGCGTTGCGCCCAGGCAGCGCAGGCCCCCGGCGGTAACCGCCGGGGGCCTGCCCGAACTCGCAGCGCGACGTCGGTTGACGCGGTTCGGTCGAGTGCGACCGCGGGGGCTAGAAGACCGGCTGGCCGGCGCGGACCAGGCGCCAGGAGTCGGTGAAGAAGTCGGCCGGGTCGATGACGCCCTTGGCCTTCACCCAGGCGATCATCGTGTTGCGGATCTCGTCGGAGTTCGACCAGACCAGCTTGGCCTGCGCCACGTGCGGGAAGTTGCCGCCGCCGTTGGCACGGTAGTTGTTGACCGCCAGGACGAACTGCGCGGCCGGGTCGATCGGCTTGCCCGCGAAGGACAGGTTGAGGATCCGCTGGCCCTTCGGCTGCGCGATGTCGATGTCGTAGCTCAGGCCGTACACCGAGTCGTAGTTGTAGTCCGGCGTGGTCTCCGCGCCGGTCAGCGCGTCCTTGTCGACCGGCGCGCCCGGGGCGAGCTGGTTGTAGTACTTGGCCGAGAACTCCAGGTAGTCCTTCAGCTGCGCGCCCGTCAGGACCCGGGCCTCCAGGGTGTTCTCGTAGATGTACAGGCCCGCCGCGTCGCGCAGCTTCACCTGGCCCGCCGGGATCAGCGCGGTGCGGTTGAACGGCGCCGCCTGCGCCAGCACCGGCAGGTTGGCGTACGGCCCGCCCGCCAGCGCCGTCTTCACGGCGTCCGCCTGCACCCGGCCGATCAGGTCGATGATCGGGGTCGCCTTGAAGCGCGACTCGGCGATCGACAGCTCCGTCTTGCAGGTGCCGATCAGCTGGTTGACGTACGCCACGACCTTCTTGTGCTGCTCGGTGAGCGCGTCCACGATCTCCGGGTTCTCCGGCACGGTGTTGGAGTTCAGCACCCGCGAGGAGACCGAGAGGACCTTCCAGGCGCCGTCGGCGAACTCGACCTCGAAGTCGAAGCAGCTCAGGCGCTGGCCCCAGCACAGCGGCTCGGAGAGCACCACGGTCTTGCCGGTCTGCTTGTTGACGATCAGCCGCTGCGGCACCTCCTTGTGGGTGTGGCCCACCAGCACCGCGTCGATGCCCGGCACCTTCTCCGCCATCTCGCCGGAGGCGTCCTCCGGCCAGGGCAGCTGGTCGCCGTAGGTGGTCGGCTCGTCGATACCGGAGTGCGCCGACACCACGATGACGTCCGCGCCGGCCGCCTTCATCCGCGGCACGTACTTCGCCGCCGTCTCGACGATGCCCGGGAAGACCATCTGGCCGGAGACGTTGGCCTTGTCCCAGATCGCGATGCCCGGGTTGGTGAGGCCGAGGATGCCGACCTTCAGCGGCCGGCCCTCGCCCAGCCGCAGCTCCTTGATCACGTACGGCTTGAAGGCGGGCTTCTCGTTCTTCGCGTGCAGCGCGTTGGCGCCCAGCAGCGGGAACTCCAGCTGGTCCTCGAAGGCCTTCACGGTGGGGATGCCGTAGTTGAACTCGTGGTTGCCGAGCGCGGCGGCGTCGTAGCCCATGAGGTTCATGGCGACGGCCATCGGGTGGTCGGGCACGGTGTCGGCGTCGGTGGCGATCGGCTCGATCCGGGCGTAGTAGTAGGTCAGCTGGGTGCCCTGGATGATGTCGCCGGAGTCGATCAGCAGGCAGCGGTCCCAGCCCTTGTCCTCGCGGACCTGGTTGGCCAGGGTGGAGATCTTGGCGAGGCCGACGTCGTTGTGCGCCTTGTCGGCGTAGACGGCGTCGGTGAAGTAGTCCCAGTTGAGCACCCGGCCGTGCAGGTCGGTGGTGCCCATGACGGTGAAGGCCTGCTGGTGGCTCTTGCGCTTGCCCTTGGCGGCCGCGGTGTCCGGCTCGGCGGCCGCGGCGGCGGGGGCGGCGGCGACGACTGCTCCGCCGGTCAGAGCGGCGCCGGCGGCGGTGGCGGCGGACCGGGTGACGAAGTCACGGCGGTTCAGGGGCATGGACGACTCTCCCGGGTGGGGACTGACGGGCCGATGGCCCGTCAACTGGTGTTCGGTAGCGCGCGTGGACGTGTCGACGCGCGTAGAGGGACGCGCGTAGAAGTGTGCCGTGCGGCCGGGCCGATGGGTAGCCCTCCGACGTTTCCAACAGGTGAGATCTTGGCGACTCGTTCGTGACGCGGATGTGCGGAGGCCGGGGTGGTAGAGAGCGGCGGGGGAGCGGCGGCGAGACCCGCCCGGGGTCGGGCCCGAGGCCCGTTCACCCCGGTCCGCCCCCTGGCCCGTCCGCCGGCCCTCCCCCGGCCCGTCCCCCCGGTCCGCCCCCCGTCAGTCCAGCTCCGCGACCAGCCGCCGCACCTCGCGGCCGAGCTCCGCCTCCGGATCCGGCGCGTCCGCTCCCGCCCACGGCCGCCAGGTCAGCGCCCGCAGGTACCCGGCCACCGCCACCGGCAGCCGGTGCCGCACGATCTCCCGCGGCACCGGGCCCGGCCCCACCGTGCGCAGCGCCGCCAGCAGGTCCGCCACCCCCGCCGAGGCGGGCAGTGGCACCGTGGCCAGGTACTCGGCCAGCGCCGTGAGTTCGGGATCGGGCCCCGGCCTCGGATCGCGTTTGGGCGTCAGCAGCGCGCCCGCCCCGTACAGCCCCGCCACCACCGCCGGCCACCACGCCCCGCCCAGCCCGGCGAAGTGCAGCCCCAGCCCCACCGCGCCGCCCCCGCAGCCGACCAGGTTCCGGGTCGACTCCAGGTACCGCAGCACCTGCCGGCCGAACCCGTCACTGGTAGCCACGAATCTCCTCGAACACCCCGTCCAGCGACCCCGCCCCGTCGAACAGCTTGCCGCCGCTCACGTCCGCGATCCCCTGCAACTGGCTCACCGCCGCCTCCCCGAACTTGATCGGGAACACCGGGATCGACTTCTGCCAGGCCGCCAGCCCGTCGTGGAACCGCTTGAAGTCCCCGTCCGTGGCACCGACGTTGCTCTCCCCGTCGGTCATCAGCACGATCGACGTGAACCGGTCGTCCCCCGCCGCCGACTGCTGCCGGCCGATCACCCGGTACGCCTCCTCCAGCGAGTCGTACACCGCCGTGCCCCCCGACGCCGACAGCGACTGCACGTCCGTGTTGATCGAGGCCAGCTCCGTCTCCGGCCCCGGCTGGCTTCCCGAGGCCGGCACCGCGTGCGTCTTCGTCCACTTCACGTTCGACGCGAAGGAGATCAGCGTCACCTCCTCACGGTTGCGGAACCGGCGCACCCCCCGGGTGTCGTCCGTCCCGGTCAACCGGCCCAACGCCGACTTCAGCGCCGAGATCCGCGAACCCTCCATCGACCCCGAGGTGTCCAGCACGTACACCGTCCGGGACGGCCGCCGCAGGTCGTTCTGGTACGAGGCCAGCAGCCCGTCCGCCACCGCCCGGCTCCCCGGGAACGG
Source organism: Kitasatospora sp. NPDC087861 (assembly GCF_044742585.1). Classification (NCBI taxonomy): domain Bacteria; kingdom Bacillati; phylum Actinomycetota; class Actinomycetes; order Kitasatosporales; family Streptomycetaceae; genus Kitasatospora; species Kitasatospora sp. NPDC087861. Next base: position 36,498 of record NZ_JBIUUS010000014.1, on the reverse strand, counting down.
CAGCTCCCGCCGCCGGTCCGACGGCAACCCCGCCGCCGGTGGCACCCCCGGCGCCACCGGACGGCGCAGCGTGACCTCGGAGATCCGCTTCTGCACGTCCTCCTTCAGGAGGTACGCCGTCAGCCGCTGGAACGAATCCCGCTCCCGCTGCGCCGAGGAGGACAGCAGCGACAGCGGATAGTCCGCCGACACCACCCCGTCCAACGGGCGGATCACCGTCAACTGCTGCTCCGGCGGCAGCGACTTGTTCATCGACAGCAGCACCGACTCGTAGTTCACCAGCGCCCCGACCATGCCCGGCTCCGCCCGGGTGTACGCCTGCGCCAACCAGCCCGAGGAACCCGAGGTCAGCTTCTGGCCGGTGAAGAACCGCTTCAGCGACGGCGTCGCCTTCTGCACGTCCGCCTCCGACAGCGCCGAACCCGCACCCGAGAACGCCGAGGCCACCGCCACCAGCGTCGAGAAACCCGAGTTCGACCGGGACGGATCGGCCATCCCGTACGACAGCTTCCCGGCCGACGCCGCGTCCCCGATCTGCGCCCAGGAGACCTTCGAACCATCCCCCCAGCCGAGGTCGTCGAGGACCGACGACCGCACTCCCACGGCCACGGGCGAGACCATCACCGGTGTCTCCGACAGCACCTTCGACTTCCCCGTGTCGTCCAACCGCAGATACTGGTTGGACGGGAACCACACCGCGTCGTACTTGCCGTCCGCCCGCCCCGAGGACACCGCGTCCGCGCCGTCCAGCGACCCCGTCCAGGAGAACTGCACCGTCACCCCGGTCGCCTTCCTGGCCTCCTCCAGGATCGGCGCCAGATCCTGCAGCTCGCTGCCGGCCAGCACTCGCAGCACCCCCGGCTGCGCCGTCGCCGCCGGCGGGTCGGACGGCTTGGGGCCGGACGACGTGCCCCCGCCGGAGGAGGTGCAGGCGCTCACCGCCAGCAGGGCGGCCACTGCGGCGACCGGCCAACCCCGGCGCTTCATCGGGATGTTCACTTCTTGCTCCCCTTGGCCGCCGCGATCAGCTTGGTCAGGTTGTCCAGCGACGGCACCGTCGGCTGCTTCACCTTCGCCGCCGTGAGATCAGGGGCGAAGACCGGCTTCTTGTCCTTCATCAGCTCGGCGAAGGCCCCCGGACTGGCCTGCGGGCGGAAGCCGAACCTCGCCTCCAGCCGGCGGAGCACCTCGTCGTCCTGCAACAGACCGGCGAGCTTGCGCCCGTTCTCCGTCCGCGCCACCACCGTGTGGTCGGAGTAGATCGTGGTGTCCGGATACAGCACCACCATGTCCCCGGTCGACTGGCCCCGCAGCGCCAGCTCGGCGACCTGTGACTCGTAGGCGAAGACCAGCGGATTGCCGACCCCCGCGCCGAAGTCCTTGAACGGCTCGTCGCTGCTGCTCTTCTGCCCGCCCTGCATCGCCGTCGCCGAGCGCAGCACGTCCTTCGAGGCGTCGATCCCGGCCTGGTCCGACACCACCTGGCGGTTGTTCAGGATGTACGACAGCAGCGCGACGTACATCGCCCCCGAGGACGAACTCTCCGGATCGGTGGTGGTCACGAAGATCGGGCCGCCCAACTCGGGATGGGCCGACGAACCCGCGAGGTCCGGCCACTGGCGGCCCGCCTTCAACGCGGCCACGTAGTCGTCCATCCGGAACGTCCAGACCTTCGAATCGTCCACCGTCGCCAGGTTGTTCTGCCTCAACACCTGCGCCACCGGCTCGTGCGCCACCACGACCAGCGGCGAGTAGAACGGCACCAGCGGCGAATCCTGCAGGCCCCAGTTGGCCTGGATCGCCCTGGCCGGCGCCGTGCTCGCCGGGAAGGCGAAGTCCAGCCCGCTGCCGTCCTTCGCCTGCTCGCTCATCGTCCACGAACCGGCCGAGTCGGCCCGCACCTCAAGCCCCTGCTTCGCCAACTCGGCCTTGACGTCCGGGTTCTCGAAGAAGGCGCGCTTCTCCGAACCGATCAGTCCGACGACCGTCGCCCGCTTGGCGTCCGGCTTCCCGTCCGGGATCAGCGCGTACGTCACCCCGCCCAGCAGGGCCAACGCCGCCAACACCCCCAGAGCGCGTCTCATACCGAACGCCTCCCCCTCGTCCGCTACGTCGTCCGGGTGGTCACCCGGGGGTGACGAGCGTCCCGCCGGGCGGGGAGCGGCGGCCGAACCAACGGTGAACCAGGGGTGAACACCCCTTCACGGGTTCGCATCGGCGGGCCGATCGGCACCGCCGCCCGGGCAGCCGCTCGCACACCGGTCCGAGGATGTGTCAGATTGTTCAACTCGCCTTACGGCAACGGTCATCCCGCCGTCCGGACCCGCGTCGTGGTTACGCGCCGGTAATGCCTACCCTCAGCAGTATGCGCCGAGCAAAAATCGTCTGCACCCTCGGGCCGGCCACCGACTCGTACGACCAGATCAAATCCCTGGTCGACGCCGGAATGGACATCGCCCGCTTCAACCTCAGCCACGGATCCCACGCCGAACACGAGGAACGCTACCGCCGCGTCCGCAAGGCCGCCGACGAAACCGGCCGCAGCGTCGGCATCCTCGTCGACCTTCAAGGCCCGAAGATCCGGCTCGACACCTTCGCCCACGGCCCCGTACTTCTCGAACGCGGCGACGAGTTCACCATCTCCACCGACAACGGCGTCGTCGGAGACAAGGACATCTGCGGCACCACCTACCCCGGCCTCGCCGCCGACGTCACCCGCGGCGAACGCATCCTCGTCGACGACGGCCGGGTCGCCCTCGAAGTCGTCGAGGTCGACGGACCGCGGGTCCGCTGCCTCGTCATCGAAGGAGGCCTCGTCTCCGACCACAAGGGCCTCAACCTCCCCGGCGTCGCCGTCTCCGTCCCCGCGCTCAGCGACAAGGACGTCGCCGACCTGCGATGGGCGCTGCGCACCGGCGCCGACCTGGTCGCCCTCTCCTTCGTCCGAAGCGGCCGAGACATCGAGGACGTCCACCGGATCATGGACGAGGAGGGCCGCCACGTCCCGGTCATCGCCAAGATCGAGAAGCCGCAGGCGGTCGACAACCTGGAAGCCATCGTCGACGCCTTCGACGGCATCATGGTGGCCCGCGGCGACCTGGGCGTGGAGATGCCCCTCGAACAGGTCCCGCTCGTCCAGAAGTGCGCCGTCAAGCTCGCCCGGCGCAACGCCAAGCCGGTCATCGTCGCCACCCAGATGCTCGAATCGATGATCAACACCTCCCGGCCCACCCGGGCCGAGGCCTCCGACGTCGCCAACGCCGTCCTCGACGGCACCGACGCGGTGATGCTCTCCGGCGAGACCTCCGTCGGCAAGTTCCCGGTCGAGACGGTCAAGACCATGGGCCGCATCATCGAGGCCGCCGAGACCGACATCCTCGCCGCCGGCCTCCCGCCCCTCACCGCCGGCAGCAAGCCGCGGACCCAGGGCGGCGCCGTCGCCCGCGCGGCCGCCGAGATCGGCGACTTCCTGCACGCCAAGTACCTCGTCGCCTTCACCCAGTCCGGCGACACCGCCTGCCGCCTCACCCGCTACCGCTCACCCATCCCCGTCCTCGCCTTCACCTACGAACCCGCCGTCCGCAGCCAACTCGCCCTCACCTGGGGCGTCGAGACCTTCCTCGGCCCCTTCGCCCCGACCACGGACGAGATGGTCGAGCAGGTGGACGCGGCGTTGCTGTCGCTCGGCCGCTGCCAGAAGGGCGACATCGTCGTCATCACCGCCGGCTCCCCGCCCGGCCTCGCCGGCTCCACCAACCTCGTCCGCGTCCACCACGTGGGGACGCTGGACGGCTGACCGGAGCGGCGCGGCCCTTCCGAGGGGAGGGTCGCGCCGCCGCCGTCAGTACTTGGGGCCGATGTGGGCGTCCATGAGGGCGACGGAGTCCTTGCGGGCGATGGAGATGTTGACCTGGCCGGTGGGGCGGGGGATTGAGGCCTTCCACTGGACGCCGACGGTGTCGAGGGTGGCGGTGAAGAGGCCGATGATGTCGGTCGAGGTGTTGGTGAAGAAGTAGCGCGGGTACTCGTAGCGCTTCTTGACGCCGCCGGCCGTGCGGATGGTCCAGTTGGTGATGCGGCAGCCGTCGGAGTGGATCAGGCCGCGCAGGAACTCCCAGGGGTGGGCGTCGACGATCTCCTGCTGCCAGGGTTCCAGGGCTATGGTGCGTTCGTGCTTTTTGCCGGGACCGTGCTGGGGGAAGTGGCAGGTCAGGTGATTCGAGTAGAGCTTGACGTCGTGACAGCCGGTCCGTCGTACTCTGCAGGGCTTGTTCCTGGGAAAGACCAGGAGCATGGCGTTCTCGACGGAGTCGGTGATTCCCGGCCAGTGATCGTCACAGGTGATCTGAAGGCTCTGCGTCCTGCGGTACTCGTTGGGGAGCAGGATGTGGCCGTCGCCGAGGTAGAGGCCGAGCAGGTAGGCGTAGGCGCGGCGGTCCAGGTCGTCGCCGTAGCAGTGCATGCACGCGGAACGCTTGCGGCCGGGGAGCTGATGGCGTTTGGCGAGGTCTTGATGCTTCCACCAGGAAACCGTGCCAGGAGAGACCCGGAGTCGTCGGGCGACATCGGCATTGGGTACACCTCGACGGAGGAGGTGCACGGCTTGTTCGCGCACGGAGAGAGACGTCATGTGCGTCAGATTGAGGCGCGCCAAGCTGAATGGTGGACCCTTTTGATGTGATCCACTAGATGAGGTGAATTTCCCGCAGCCTGGGAATGTGAGGAAAAATATGGTGCCGAGTGTGGGATTCGAACCCACACGCCCTTTCGAGCAATCGCTTTTGAGGCGATCGTGTCTGCCCTTCCACCAACCCGGCAAGTTCGCGCCCGTGAAGGATACCCTGTGAGCGCTGTTGGGCGCAGCTAGGTACCCTCGTGCATGCAGTACCCCGCCGGAACTAGGAGCCCCGTGAGCACCGCCGACGAGCAGGCACAGCCGCTTGAGACCGATTCGCCCCAGATCACTCGGATTGTGATCGCCGAGGACGAGGCGCTGATCCGTCTCGATCTCAAGGAGATGCTCGAAGAGGAGGGTTACACCGTCGTCGGGGAGGCCGGGGACGGGGCGACGGCGGTGAAGCTCGTGGAGGAGCTGCGGCCGGACCTGGCGATCTTCGACGTGAAGATGCCGGTGCTGGACGGGCTCTCCGCCGCTGAGCAGATCCACGACAAGCACTTGGCGCCCGTCCTGATGCTGACCGCGTTCTCGCAGCGGGAGCTGGTGGACCGGGCGCGGGACGCCGGGGCGATGGCGTACATCGTGAAGCCGTTCAGCAAGTCCGACCTGGTGCCGGCGATCGAGATGGCGGTGTCGCGGTACACCGAGATGCGGGCGCTGGAGAAGGAGATCGGGGATCTCACCCAGCGGCTGGAGACCCGGAAGCTGGTGGACCGGGCGAAGGGCGTGCTGCAGACCAAGTTCGGACTGAACGAGCCGGCCGCGTTCCGGTGGATCCAGAAGACGTCGATGGACCGTCGGATGACGATGGCCGCGGTGGCCGAGGCGGTCATCGAGGAGGGCGAGGCCCAGGACCGCAAGAAGGCGGACGAGGGCAAGCCCGAGTAGCGGTGAGGACGATGGGCCCGGCAGATGCTTCTGCCGGGCCCATCATGTGTCCGGAGGCTCAGTCCTCGCCGAGGTAGGCCTTCCGTACGGACTCGTCGTGCAGGAGGTCGGCGCCCGTCCCGGACAGGACGATCCGGCCGGTCTCCATGACGTAGCCGCGGTCGGACAGCGAGAGTGCCGCCTGGGCGTTCTGTTCGACGAGCAGGATGGTCGTCCCGGCGGCCTTGAGTTCGACGATGGTCGCCATGATCTTCTGCATCATCAGCGGGGACAGGCCCATGGAGGGTTCGTCGAGCATGAGCAGTTTGGGCCGGGACATCAGCGCCCGCCCCATGGCGAGCATCTGCTGCTCGCCGCCGGAGAGCGTCCCGGCGGCCTGGCGGCGGCGTTCGCCGAGGATGGGGAAGAGGCCGTAGGCCCGTTCCACGTCCGCCTGGATGCCCGGCGTGTCGGTGCGCAGGAAGGCGCCGAGGAGGAGGTTCTCCTCGATGGTCATGCGGGGGAAGATGTGCCGGCCTTCGGGGGAGTGGGCGAGGCCGAGGGCGACGATCTTGTGGGCGGGGATCCGGTCGAGGTCCTGGCCGTCGAAGGTGAGGCGCCCCGCGGTGGGCTTGAGGAGCCCGGAGAGGGTGCGCAGGGTGGTGGTCTTGCCGGCGCCGTTGGTGCCGATGAGGGTGGTGACCTCGCCCTGGTTGACGGTGAAGCTGATGCCCTTGACGGCTTCGATCTTGCCGTAGGCGACGCGGAGGTCCTCGACCTCGAGGAGTGCGGTCACTGGTCGGTCTCCGTAACGGCCGGGGTGGTGCCTTCGAGCGGGGCGCCGAGGTAGGCGGTGATGACGCGTTCGTCGTTCTGGACGGTTTCGCGGTCGCCCTCGACGATCTTCTGGCCCTGGACGAGGACGGCGGTGCGGTCACAGAGGTTGAAGATGAAGCGCATGTCGTGCTCGATGACGAGGATGGAGACGCCCCGGTCGCGGATGGCGAAGACGAGTTCCTCGGCGGCGCGGGTCTCCTGGGGGTTCATGCCGGCGGTGGGTTCGTCGAGCAGGAGGAGGCCGGGGTCGGAGGCGAGGGCGCGGGCGATCTCCAGCTTGCGCTGTTCGCCGTAGGGGAGGTTGCGGGCGAGGTGGTCGGCCTTGTCGGCGAGGCCGGTGAAGGCGAGGAGTTCCATGGCCTTCTCGCGGCTCTCGGCTTCGGCGCGGTGGTAGCCGGGGCCGCGGAGGATGGCGGAGAAGATGCCCTCCTTGGTGCGGGAGTGGCGGCCGACGAGGACGTTCTCCAGGACGGTCATGTTGGCGAAGAGCCGGATGTTCTGGAAGGTGCGGGCGATGCCGGCCTGGGTGACGAGGTGGGGTCTGGGGGGCAGGAGGGTGCCGCGGTAGCGAACGGCGCCTTCGGTGGGGACGTAGAGGCCGGTGAGGCAGTTGAAGAAGGTGGTCTTGCCGGCGCCGTTGGGGCCGATGAGGCCGATGATCTCGCCTTCGCCGACGGTGAGGCTGACGTCGTTGACGGCGGTGAGGCCGCCGAAGCGCATGGTGACGCCGGTGACTTCGAGCAGGGGTGTGGCGGTGGTGGTCATCTGGGTGGTCACGCCCCTGCCTTGGTGAGTGCGGCGTCGTCTCCGGTGGGCTGGGCCGGGATGGCGGCCTCGTGGAACTCCAGTTGCCGGCGCCGGTTGGGGATGAGGCCTTCGGGGCGCACGCGCATGAGGATGATCAGGGCGGCGCCGAAGGCGAGCAGCTGGTAGTCGGAGAGGAATTCGAGCTTCTTGGGGATGAGGAAGAGGAGAGTGGCGCCGGCGAGGGGGCCGCTGATGGTGCCCATGCCGCCGAGGATGACGGCGGCGAGCAGGAAGGCGGAGTTCGGCGGGAGTGCCTCGGCGAAGGTGTACTGGTCGGGGGTGACGGTGTAGCTGACGTGGGCCTGGACGGTGCCGGCGAGGCCGGCGAGGCAGGCACCGAGGGCGAAGGCCAGGAGCTTGAGGCGGAAGCCGTTGATGCCCATGGCCTCGGCGGCGGTCTCGTCCTCGCGGATGGCGACCCAGGCGCGGCCGATGCGGGAGTTGCCGACCCGGGCGAAGACGAGCACGACCAGGGCGGTGACGAGGAGCATCAGCAGGTAGTAGTTGGAGAAGCGGCCGAGTTCGATGCCGGCGACGGTGTGCGTCTTGCCGAGGTCGAAGCCGAGGATCTCCAGGTCGGGGATCCGCGGGATGCCGTTGGAGCCGTTGGTGACCTTGGGGCCGGTGGTGCCGTTGAGGTTGAGCATGGTGATGCGGAAGATCTCGCCGAAGCCGAGGGTGACGATGGCGAGGTAGTCGCCGCGCAGCCGCAGGGTGGGGGCGCCGATGAGGACGCCGAAGACCATGGAGACGGCGGCGCCGGTGAGCATCGCGGCCCAGAACGGGAACTGGACGTGGATGGGGGAGGCGGGGGAGCCGGAGACGAGGGCGGCTGCGTAGGCGCCGACGCCGAGGAAGGCGACGTACCCGAGGTCGAGCAGGCCGGCGAGGCCGACGACGATGTTGAGGCCGAGGGCGACGGTGGCGAAGATCAGGATGTTGGTGGCGACGGAGGTGTACTGGTCGCTGGTCTGGGTGAACGGGAAGCTGGCGGCGGCGGCGAAGGCGGCGCCGGTGGTGACCGGGCGGTGCTTGACGGTGAGGGCGCGCAGCCGGGCGAGCAGGCCGGACCTGGTGAGGGCGGGGACGACGAAGGCGGCGAGCAGCAGGTAGCCGGTGAAGAGTTCGCCGTACTCGGTGTCGATGCCGAAGGTGATCGCGAAGAGTCCGAGGCCGAAGGCCAGGACGATGATCAGGACCTCGGCCCAGGAGGGGAGTTGGCGGGGCGCGGGCAGGGGTCGGGCGATGGTGCCCAGGCGCAGCCAGGTGTTGGCGAGGTGGCCGAGCTGGAGGAGCAGGACGGCGCCGGTGGCGAGGGCGAGGGCGCCGGCGAGGGCGGTCATGACGGGGGCGACGGGTTGGTCGCCGGGGATGGCGTGGGCGCCGAACCAGCCGAGGGGGGCGGCGGGGACGAGCAGGAACAGGCGCCGGTCGAGGGTGCGCAGCGGCACGCGGGTGCGGCGGTCGAGGGGGAGGCCGAGGGCGCCGAGGACGGTGAGGAGGCCGCCGGCGGCGAGGATCCAGCCGCCGGGTTCGAGGTTGGCGAGGCCGCCGAGTTCGACGGCGATGGCGGTGACGGAGAAGACGCTGACGGCGAGGGCGCCGGTGGCGGCGTAGAGGACGGCGTTGTGGCTGCTGATGGGGGCGGCCCAGCGCAGGCCGGGGGTGCCGTGGGTGGCGAGGAGTAGGACGAGGGTGAGGAGTCCGGCGGTGAGGGCGAGCCATTGGAGGCCGGCGGGGGAGCCGGCGTAGGTGAGGTCGCCGGGGAAGTCGGAGGTCCAGGTCCAGGGGAGGGCGGCGGAGGCGGCGGTGGTGAGGGCGCCGAGGCCGGTGAGGGCGGTGGCGGCGCGGGCCGGCAGGGGGATGACCGGGGTGGTTTCGGTGGTGGTGGTCATGGTGGTCACGCCCTGTCCGAGACGCGCTCGCCGAGCAGGCCTTGGGGCCGGACGAGGAGCACGAGGATGAGGAGTACGAAGGCCCAGACGTCCTTCCAGGCGCCGCCTCCGAAGAGGTGCATGCCGGGGAGGTGCTGGATGTAGCCGGTGGCGAGGGCTTCGGCGAGGCCGAGGGCGACGCCGCCGAGCATGGCGCCGTAGATGTTGCCGATGCCGCCGAGGACGGCGGCGGTGAAGGCCTTGAGGCCGAGGATGAAGCCCATCCGGAAGTCGACCTGGCCGCTGCGCAGTCCGTAGGCGACGGCGGCGACGGCGGCGAACGCGGCACCGATGGCGAAGGCCATGACGATGATGCGGTCGGTGTCGATGCCCATGAGCTTGGCGGTGTCGGGGTCCTGGCTGGTGGCCTGCATGGCGCGGCCGGAGCGGGTGCGGGTGACGAACCAGCCGAGGGCGAGCATGCACAGCGGGGCGGCGATGATCAGGAAGAGGTCGCTGCGCTGGATGGTGACGGAGCCGAGGCTGAAGGGGTCGCCGGGGAGCTTGGGGAAGACGCGGGCCTTCTTGGCGTCGGGGTAGAAGGAGAAGACGAGTTGCTGGAGGAAGATGGACAGCCCGATCGCGGTGATGAGGGGGGCGAGCCGGGGGGCGTTGCGCAGGGGCCGGTAGGCGAAGCGCTCGGCGGCGACCGCGGTGAGGGTGGAGACCAGGATTCCGGCGATCAGCATGAGCGGCAGGGCCAGCCACAGGGTGGTGCCGCCGGGGAGGGCGAGGTAGGCGGTCAGGGCGCCGAAGCCGCCGACCATGACGATCTCGCCGTGGGCGAAGTTGATGAGCTGGACGATGCCGTAGACCATCGTGTAGCCGATCGCGACGAGCCCGTAGAGGGCGCCGAGGATCAGGCCGTTGGCCAGCTGCTGCGGTAGGTCGTGCACCGCTGGGCCTCCGTAGTGCGTTCGGGGTGTCCGCGTGGGTGGTGGATGTGGGGGCGCGCGGGGGCACTCGTGGCGTCCCCGCGCGCTGTGGTGCCGGTGTGTTCGGGTGGTGCGGGTGCGGCCGGGCCGTCGGGTGGCCCGGCGGTTGGCCGGGGTGGCCCGGTCCTCGGGCGGTGTGACCGCTGGGGCCGGGCCGGTGGCCGGTGGGTCCGGGCCGTCGGCCGCTGGGGCCGGGCCGGTGGCCGGCGGGGCTCAGCCCTTGAAGGTGCCGGACTTCTCCACGGCCCACTTGCCGTCCTTGACGGTGTAGACGGTGAGCTGCTTGTTGGTGGTGTCGCCGAACTCGTCGAAGGAGACCGTGCCGGTGACGCCGTCGAAGGAGACCTTCTGGACGGCGTCGACGACGGCGGCGCGCGGGTTGGCGGGCAGCTTGCCGCCGTTGCCGGCCACGACGTTCTTGACGGCCTGGACGATGGCCCAGGCGCTGTCGTAGGAGTAGCCGCCGTAGGTCTCGTAGGCGTCCTTGTAGCCGGCGGCCTTGTAGTCGGCGATGAACTTGGCGGCGGTGGGGAGCTGTTCGACGGGCAGACCGACGGCGGTGGCGAGGTCGCCCTGGCTCTTGGGGTTGAGCTTGATGAAGTCGCCGCTCTGGATGCCGTCGCCGCCCATCAGCGGGATGTTGACGCCGGCCTCCTTGAGCTGGAGGGAGAGCGGGCCGGCAGCGGGGTACTCGCCGCCGAAGTAGACGGCTTCGGCGCTGGAGCTCCTGACCTTGGTGACGATGGCGGAGAAGTCGCGGTCGTCGGGGTTGACGTGCTCCTCGCCGACGATGGCGCCGCCCAGCTTGGTGAACTCGCCCTTGAAGGTGGCGGCGAGGCCGGCGCCGTAGGTCTTCTGGTCGTCGATCAGGAAGACCTTGGTCTTCTTGGCGTCCTGGCTGAGGTACTGGGCGGCGAAGGGGCCCTGGACGGCGTCGGTGGTGGCGGTGCGGAAGTAGGACTTGAAGGGGCGCTTCTTGTCGCCGCTGGCCCACTTCTCGCCCTGGCTGAGGGCGACGCCGGTGTTGGCGGGGGAGATCTCGGCCAGGTTGGCGTCGTTGAAGATCTGCTGCATCGACTGCGCGACACTGGAGTTGAGGGGCCCGACGACGCCGAGGACGCTGTTGTCGGAGACGAGCTGGGTGGCGTTCTGCTGGCCGGGGGCGGGCTTGCCGGTGTCGTCGAGGGCCTTGATCTGGAACTTGACGCCGGGGACCTCGTTCTGCTCGTTGGCCTTCTTGATCGCGAGGTCGACGGAGTTGCGGATGCCGAGACCGAGGGCGGAGAGGTCGCCGGTGAGCGGGGCGTCGACGCCGATGGTGACGGTGGTGGTGGAGCCGCTGTTGCCGCCGCCCCCGTCGGCGGACTTCTTGTCGCCGCGGGAGCCGCACGCGCTGAGGCTGAGGGCGCCGATCACGGCAATGCTCACGACAACTGCTGAACGGTGACGCACGAGGGTCCCCTTCGGGTCGGGAGGCGCCACGCCTGAGTGGCGGGAGCCGGGGATGCGCGGAGGGCCGGGCCCAATCCGGTGGCGCGGTGACTGGCCGTGACTCTAGATGCCCCTGGGCTGCTCGGGCAGTGGTGTGGCGAGGCTGTGATTCTCTTGTTATGAGCACACGGAGCAGTTGTCTCACCATGTGGTCGTTTCGGCCCGACCGATCCGCCGATGTCGGGCATGTACGGGCTGTTGGGGCGATGTAAGGGCCGGAAATGGGGGATGTTGCTGTCCCCGCCGATAATCGGACGCCAGCGTCCGGTGTGCTCGTTCCGACCGTGCGCGTCCGAATTTCGGACGCCGGGGGAACGGTGAAGGGGTTGCGGGGTTTCCTTGGGCCTCGAGACAGGCCGTTACTCGGATTTCCTGGCTGTTACACAGCGTTACAGGCGTGGAATGTCGGCGTGGAACCGTGCCGACCGCGCCCGGACATGCCGCCGCCCCCTTGTCTGGATCAACGCCTGCCCAGGGCAGGTGAAGGTCAAACAAGGGGGCGGCCAAGGGATGTGATGATCCGTCGGAAAGCCGGAGAGGGCCCCGGCGCGGGATCAGAGGTCGCGCAGCATGCAGGTCAGCCGGCAGCTGGTGACCCGCTTGCCGGTGTCGTCGGTGATCGCGATCTCGTACGTGGCGGCGGTGCGGCCCTTGAACACGGCCGTCGCCACCCCGGTGACCAGCCCGGAGGTGGCCGAGCGGTGGTGGGTGGCGTTGAGGTCCACCCCGACCGCGTACCGGCCGGGACCGGCGTGCAGCATCGCGCCGATCGAGCCCAGCGTCTCCGCCAGTGCCGCCGACGCCCCGCCGTGCAGCAGCCCGTACGGCTGCTGGTTGCCCTCCACCGGCATGGTGCCGACCACCCGGTCGCCGGAGGCCTCGACGATCCGGATGCCGAGCTTCTCGCCGAGGTGGCCGCCGGAGAAGGTCTCCGGGTTGACGCCGAGCTTGGCGAAGTGGTCCAGCACGTCCTGCGGGACGTTCAGGACGGGGGCCGCGTCGGGGGCCGCGTCGGTCATGGGGAACTCCTGCCGCTCGGGGGTCACGTCGTCGTGCTGCCTGTGATGGTACGACCGTCCTACTCGGCGGTAGCGGCCGCGCCCGGGGGTTGGCGTGGCGGTCCCCGGGCGAGCTCCCCGGCGCGGCGCCGCCGCCCGCGCCCCGCGCCCGACCGGCACGGCGCCCCTTTTGTCGGTGCCGGGCCATAGGATCGGTGGCCGGTAGTGGAATCGGCAGGAACGGACGTTGACGTGGCTACGCAGAGTACGGACAAGGGCGCGACGGGTGGCGGCGGGGCCGGCCCGCGGCCCCGGCTGATGCTGCTCGACGGGCACTCGATGGCCTACCGGGCCTTCTACGCCCTGCCCGTGGAGAACTTCAACACGGTCACCGGCCAGCCCACCAACGCGGTCTACGGCTTCGCCTCGATGCTCGCCAACACCGTCCGGGACGAGCAGCCCACCCACCTCGCCGTCGCCTTCGACCTCTCCCGGCAGACCTTCCGCTCCGTCGAGTTCCCCGACTACAAGGCCAACCGGGCCAAGACGCCGGACGAGTTCCGCAGCCAGGTCGGCCTGATCGGCGAACTGCTCGACGCCATGAGCATCCCCCGGATCACCGCCGAGGGCTTCGAGGCCGACGACATCATCGCCACCCTGGCCACCGCCGCCGAGGCGGCCGGTTACGACGTCGACATCGTCACCGGCGACCGCGACTCCCTCCAGCTGGTCACCGACCACGTCACCGTCCTCTACCCGACCAAGGGCGTCTCCGAACTCACCCGCTACACCCCGGAGAAGGTCGCCGAGAAGTACGGCGTCACCCCGCGCCAGTACCCGGACCTCGCGGCCCTGCGCGGAGACCCGTCCGACAACCTGCCCGGCATCCCCGGCGTCGGCGAGAAGACCGCCGCCAAGTGGGTCAACCAGTTCGGCTCCTTCGACGAACTCGTCTCCCGCGCCGACGAGGTGAAGGGCAAGATCGGCGAGAAGCTGCGCGACCACCTCGACTCGGTCAAGCGCAACCGCGTCCTCACCGAGCTCGTCCGCGACGTCGAACTCCCGCTCGGCGTCGGCGACCTGGCCCGCGCGCCGTTCGACCGGGACGCCGTCGGCACGCTCATGGAGTCGCTGGAGTTCCGCAACGCCAACTTCCGCGACCGCGTCTACGGCATCGACCCGGCCGCCGGCGGAGAGGAGGCCGCGGCCGAACTCGCCCCCGGCGTCGAGGTCGACGGCGAGCTGCTCACCGACCCGGGCACGCTGGCCGCCTGGCTCCGGGAGCAAGCCGCCGACACCAAGGCCCCGGTCGCGCTGGCCGCCGTCTACCAGTGGGCGCTCGGCAGCGGCGAGGTCACCGAAGTCGCCCTCGCCACCGGAGAGTCCGCCGCCTGGTTCGACCCGGCGCAGCTCGCCGAGGAGGACGAGCGGGCCTTCGCCGCCTGGCTCGCCGACCCGGCCGCCCCCAAGGCCCTGCACATCGCCAAGCAGGTCATGCGGGCCTTCGCCGAGCGCGGCTGGACCATCGAGGGCGTTGTCGCCGACACCGCCCTCGCCGCCTACCTGGAGAAGCCCGGCCGCCGCACCTTCACCCTGGAGGTGCTCGCCGAGGAGTACCTGGCCCGCTCGCTCACCCCCGCCCCCGCCACCGAGGACGGCCAACTCGCCTTCGACGCCCCGGAGGAGGCCGGCGACGTCGACGCGGAGGCGGCCCGCGCCCAGGCGCTCATGCTCCAGGCCCGCGCCGTCCTCGACCTCGCCGAGCTCTTCGACACCCGCCTGGCCGAGGTCGGCGCCACCGGGCTGCTGCGCGACATGGAGTTGCCCATCGCCGCCCTGCTCGCCCGGATGGAGCGCTACGGCATCGCCGCCGACGGCCCCTGGCTCACCGGCCTGGAGGCGCAGTTCGCCGCCGAGATCCAGCGCGTGGTCGAGGAGGCGCACGCCGCCGCCGGGCGCGAGTTCAACCTCGGCTCGCCCAAGCAGCTGCAGGAGATCCTCTTCGGCGAGCTCGCCCTCCCCAAGACCAAGAAGATCAAGACCGGCTACACCACCGACGCCGACGCGCTCACCTGGCTCGCCACCCAGACCGACAACGAGCTGCCGGTCATCCTGCTGCGCCACCGCGACCAGGCCAAGCTGCGCACCACGGTCGAGGGCCTGCTCAAGACCGTCTCGCCCAAGGGCCGGATCCACACCACCTTCAACCAGATGGTCGCCGCCACCGGCCGGCTCTCCTCGCAGGACCCGAACCTGCAGAACATCCCGGTCCGCACCGAGGAGGGCCGCGCCATCCGCCGCGCCTTCATCGTCGGCGAGGGCTACGAGTCGCTGCTCACCGCCGACTACTCGCAGATCGAACTGCGCATCATGGCCCACCTGTCCGAGGACGAGGCCCTGATCGAGGCCTTCGCCACCGGGGAGGACCTGCACACCACCGTCGCCTCCCAGGTGTTCGAGGTCCCGGGTGCCGCGGTGGACGCCGAGATGCGCCGCAAGATCAAGGCGATGTCCTACGGCCTCGCCTACGGGCTGTCCGCGTACGGGCTCTCGCAGCAGCTCGGCATCAAACCCGCCGAGGCCCAGGGCCTGATGGACACCTACTTCGAGCGCTTCGGCGGCGTCCGCGACTACCTGCGCAGGGTCGTCGACGAGGCCCGCGCCACCGGCTACACCGAGACGCTGCTCGGCCGCCGCCGCTACCTGCCGGACCTCAACAGCGACAACCGCCAGCGCCGCGAGATGGCCGAGCGGATGGCCCTCAACGCCCCCATCCAGGGCTCGGCCGCCGACATCGTCAAGATCGCCATGCTGCGGGTGGACGAGGCGCTGCGCGCGGCCGGCCTCACCTCCCGGATGCTGCTCCAGGTGCACGACGAAATCGTGCTGGAGCTGGCCCCGGGCGAGCGCGAGCGGGTCGAGGCGATCGTCCGCGAGCAGATGGCCGGCGCCTACCCGCTGCGCGCCCCGCTGGACGTCTCGGTCGGCGTCGGCGCCAACTGGGAGGCCGCCGCGCACTGACGGATCGCCGTCGAACGGGCCCGGACGCGAGAGTGTCCGGGCCCCTTCAACGCGTGCGAGCCGCGCCGTGCATCTCCCCGGCTGCAGGCCCAACGCGCCGATCGGGCGCAAGGGCCGGGTATTCGGATAACCAACCCGGCATCGCGCATGGAAGTTCAGTACGCCGCAAGGCCGGATTCGCAGCCAGCTGCCAAGGCACCTGCCGTGCGATCACGGCAGGTGCCTTGGAATGGTCGAGTTGGGGACTTCCCCGCCTATCGAATGAGGTCGGAGAACTCCTCGAAGCTGATCCGACCGTCGCTGTTCTCGTCGGCGTACTGGATCGTCGCCTTCGCGTTGGCCTCGCTGACCTTGGGGTTCTGCATGAGGTACGTCTTCAGCTCATCGGGGCTGATGTAGCCGTTGTGGTCGGTGTCGATCTCGTCGAACTGCTCGCGGGCGCTGCGCATGCTACTCATCGTCATCCTCTGTTCGTTGGAACTGCCGACGTAAGGCCAGGAATATTCCTCGCCCGCTGAAGAATATGGCAGCCGACCCTGAATTTGCCGAGGACTCCCTCGGGGAAGAATAGGTGGGAAATTAGTTGCATGATTAGGCTCATATGAGAATGCAATCTATGGCTGGAGTCATAGGAAGGTCTCTCCTGCCATCAGGAACCGCGTTGGTTACTGACCCACACTCCTGACCGGCGGCGACAACCAGGAGACGCTCCTGGAAGTCCCGTACCGCCGGGCGACGGGCCCGCGAGCCCCGGCCGACCGGGCGCGTGGTGTCGGCGTTGCGGGGGTTGCGGCCGAACGAGGACCGGAAGGCGGCGAATCCAGCGGCGGCGTCCGCGAGGGCCCGGCGGCGCGCGAGGCTTCCTGGTGTTCTCCTCCCTGGTGATGGCCCGCAGCGTTTCCAGGACTGTGGCGTCCATGGCGAGGACGCGTCTGGGCCCGCCGCTACGATCTGGCCCGGTCCGTCGCGCAGCAGGCGCTCCGGACGGACGGGACTCCGTCGGGTCGGCCGGGGGCGAGGAACCGGCGGACGTCCGAGGCGAGACCGGCCGACTGTTCCCCCGGACGGTAGACGGCTTCGCGCCGGATGCCATCGCGATTCGGTGCGGCCGGCCCGGGCGGTGGGTGCTGCCGAGGGCATCGGCGCGCCGGTGGGGCGGCGCGCCGGGAACCCCGCTCCGGGTCAGCCCGCGAGGTGCTCCAGGAGCAGCGGCACGATCCGCTCGGCGTCGGCCTCCGGCAGCCAGTGGGTGGCGCCCTCCAGCGCAACGAACCGGTACGGGGCGCTGACGTGCTTGGCCGTCAGGTCGGCGGCGTCGCGGCCCAGGGCTCGGTCCTCGGTGCCCCAGACGAAGAGCGTGCGGACGGTGATCTCGCCGGCCGGCACCCGGAGTTCCTCGTTGATCGCCCGGTACCAGTTGAGCCCGGCCGTCAGCACACCCGGCTCGGTCAGCCGTCGGACGTTGGACTCGGCCAGGTCCGTCGGCAGCGCGCCCCGGTAGATCGCGCGCAGCCGGGCCGCGTCGTCGGCCAGCATGGCCTGCTCGGCCACGTGCTCCGGCAGGCGGAACTCCCTGATGTACCGGGAGCGTTCGCGCTGGTCGCTGTCGTTGTTCAGGGCCTCGTAGAGCGCCTCGGGATGCGGGGTGGAGAGCACGGTCAGGCTGCGCAGCCGCTTCGGGTGGGTGGAGGCCAGCGCCCAGGCGACGAGGCCGCCCCAGTCGTGGGCGACCAGGTGGAAGCGCGGCGCGTCCAGGGCGTCGGCGAAACCGAGGGCGTCCGCGACCAGCAGCTCGACGGAGTAGTCCGCGATGTCAGCGGGGCGGGCGTCGGGGGAGTAGCCGCGCTGGTCCACCGCCACCGCGCGGTAACCGGCCGCGGCCAGCGCGGTCAGCTCGGCGCTCCAGCAGTCGGCGAACTCGGGGAACCCGTGCAGTAGCAGGACGAGTTCCCCGTCGGCGGGCCCGGCGGCCAGCCCGTCGAAGGTGTGCCCGCCGACGGTCAGGCGGACGGTGGTGGGCAGGGTTGAGGACATGGTCAGCTCCTGTTGGTGGCGCGTCAACAGGACGATCAGATCACAGGGTTGGTCGGGCGGACGCGGCGGGCGGTGCAGTGGTCGGTGGGCAACGTGCGTGATGAGCACGCGCTGGATCCTGCGGCAGGGGAAGCGGGGTGAGCGCAGGAAGTCGGCGGGGTCGACTTCCGGTGCTCGGTGGTCGGCTCCGTACATCCTTCGGGGGTGCCGGCGAAGCCGCTGGTGGGCAGGATGGCGTCTCGAACCCAGTCGTTCAGGCTTCCTTGTCAGTGAACCTGGTCGCTCTTCGGCCCGATGCCTTTGAGCCTGGTCGGAGTTCCCTCCGGGGCGAACGGGTGGTGGAAGGTGAAGGCGTGCGGCGCGGAGGCGTGGTCGTGGAGGTGTTCCAGCCTGGAAACCCCGTCCTGCCAGGTGGGTATCACGCCGTCGGAGACCCACCAGAAGACGTAAAGCGGGTGTCCCGTCCGCTCGAACCAGTCGTAACGCCTGTTCAGCGCCTCACGGTGCAGACCGGTGTAGATGGCGTCGAAGGCGGGGCGCAGGTCGGTCCAGAGTGAGAGGGTCGCGGCCAGGGCGGTGGTTTCCACCGTACGGCCCTTGCCGTACCAGGTCGGTACGGCGAACTCTCCCCATGCACCCCAGTCCAAGTCGAAGTGTGTGCCCCGGTCGCCGTCCGCCGCTTCGGCATGAGCGAGGTATCCGGGGTGCTGGCTGATCGTCCGGTAGACGGCCTCGCTGCTGTCGTGGAGTTCGCGCGTGAGAGGTGCGGGATCGGCGAGAGGTGACTTCAGGACGCCGAATGTGTACAGCGCAAGATGGGGCATGCGTCTCTCCCTGGTCGGGGGTGCCTGGTGTGGACCCGGTTCGGTGGCTTACGCACGGGGGCGAGGATTCGTGGGGCGTGACCGACTCGTCCCGTCGCGGGTGGCTCAGCCTGAAGGAACTCCGGTGCGACCGTGGGCGATCGCCGAAGACCAGGCGAAGGTAGCTGCCTCTGCGGCCCGTGTCGAAGTTGTGTTTTCCCTGTCCACGTGGCCTCTTGTGCCGGTCATTGCGGGGGCTGGGGCGGTGACGGGCGGGGCAGGCTGCGGGGTATCCCTCGGTGAGAGGAACCGTTGTCGACGATCCAGAAGACACGTCTGGCGCTCGCGTAAGGCTCCTGGGAAATCGGCGCAGGCCCGGAGGTCTTCGGCCGCCGCGACGTCCCGCAAGGGTGTGCGATCGGCGCTGCGGTACTACAGCGAGGCGTTCCGGATGAACGGGTGGGACCGGAAGCGCATCCTGGACAGTGTCGACATCGCGGACGAAGATCGTGCACGCGTCGCCGAGGTGGTCCACTCAGACCGCGGCGCCGTGCTGGCGCTCGGCCACACCGGCAACTACGACCATGCCGGAGCATGGCTCATCGCGACGCACTCGATCGAGTTCACCACGGTCGCCGAGAACCTCAAGCCCGAGGCGGTCGCTGAACGATTCTGGGACTACCGCCGCAAGCTCGGGATGGAAGTGCTGCCGCACGACGGCGGACCATCGGTCGTCGGGACCCTGGCGCGGCGGCTTCGGGAGGGCCGCACCGTCTGCCTCGTCGCGGATCGCGACCTCGGCGCCTCCGGGATCCCAGTGGACTTCTTCGGCGAAACCACACGGATCGCCGCCGGACCGGCGGCGCTCGCAGTACAGACCAACTGCGGGCTGTATCCGGTGAACCTCTGGTACTCGGGTCCGGGCCGGATGGGTATCAGAGTCCATCCGGAGATCCCGGTGCCTCCCGAAGGCACTCGGCAGGAGAAAATCGCCCGGATGACTCAAGCGCTCGCAGACGCCTACGCGGAGGGGATCGCCGCCCATCCCGAGGACTGGCACATGTTGCAGAAGTACTTCCTGGCCGACCTGGATCCGGGCAAAACGCCGCCGTCGGCCCCGGCGACCCTCGCCGAGTAGGCCGGATCATAAAGATCGGCGCGGTCTGCCCTGCGCCTGGGACATTCCCGGCGGCATCCAGAACCACATCAGAGACCTGGCCGACCACTCCTGGCCTACACGTCGATCCACAGGTATTGACAATTACTCACCCCGAGGACTCCTTCGGCTGTGCCTGCCAGCCCCACTTCGCCACCCCAGACCACTAACGGACTGATGTGGAATCGGGCCCCGATGTCAACCCTCGAAGGATTTCCGAAGCCGACCACTCAGGGGTGGGGTGAGTGGGTGGCTGCTTGGGTGCGGCAGTGGGTGAGGGCGGGTTTGATGCGGGGGTCGGGGGTGGGGGTGGTGGTGAGGAGTTCGCCGGCGGTGATGAGGGTGGTCCAGTAGTGGGTGGGGTCGCCGGTGGTGGGGCGGGGGTGGGTGGCGGCGAGGGAGAGGTAGGCGGCGGTGAGGTTGCCGGTGGTGAACCAGCGGGTGAGGCCGTGCTGGTGGCCGGCGCGGATGCCGCCGAGGGCGTCGATGGCGGTGAGGAAGAGGTCGATGATGGCGAGGTCGCGGTCGTCGGGGGTCTTGGGGATGTCGAAGACGCCGAGGGCTTCGAGGAGTTCGCCGGTGTCGGCCTCGGCGCCGGGGCGGGGGCTGGCGAGTAGGGCGTCGTAGCAGTCGTCGAGGCGGCGGTTCACCTCGGTGGCCGGGATCGCGAGGGCCGCGCAGACGGCGCGGGCGGCGCGGAGCGGTTGGCGGGTGCGGCGGGCGAGGTTGGCGTAGGCCTCGGCGGGGGTGGCGCCGGTGTCGAACAGGTGGCGGGCGGTGAGGGGGAGTCGCATGGGGTTCCTGTTCAGGCGACGGCGAGGACGGTGACGGGGGCGGGGGCGATGAGGGCCCAGACGAACTTGCCGATGCCGCCTGCGCGGGGGCAGCAACCCCACTTCTCGGCCAGTTCGTTGATGAGGAGGACGCCGCGTCCGTGCTCGTCGTCGGGCGCGGGGGAGCGGAGGGACGGGCGGCCGCTGCCCGCGTCGTGGACTTCGAGGCGCAGCCGGTCGTGGACGAGGGCGAAGCGGACCTCGATGAGGCGGTCGGCGGGGGCGTCGGTGTGCTGGACGGCGTTGGCGAAGAGTTCGCCGAGGAGGAGTTCGGCGATGTCGGGGTAGCGGTCGCCGGTGGGGAGGGCGGCGAGGTACGCGCGGAGCAAGTGCCGCGCGAGGGGGGTGGATTCGGTCCGCGAGTCGAGGCGCGCGGCGAACGTGCGGGGGCGGCGGGAAACGAGCATGGCGAAGTTCCTCAGGGGGCGGATGGGGGAGCGCGGAGGTAGTGCGCAATCGCGCTATGCGCAGCATCGCTCCGATCCGTAGCGCTGCGACTACCCGGGGTGCCCACTGTCCTCTAGGCTTCAGAGCTGTTCAACTTGTCCGCGTTGATTGATTGGTTGGGTGAATCGCCTTGAACAAACGGGAACTTGACCCTCAGGCCTCCCCTGCGGCCGAGTTCGGGGCGTTTCTTCGCACGTCACGCGAGCAGCGGGGCTGGACGCAGGAGCACCTTGCGGGGCTGGTTGGGTGTACGTCGTCGCACGTCTCGGCCCTTGAAAATGGTCGAAGGAAGCCAACTCGACGGATTGCCGACGCACTTGACAGGGCGTTTGGTACATCGCAGGCAGGCACCTTCAAGCGCAGGGCCAGCGACGTCAAGCACAGCGCACTGCTGGAAGGTTTCGCCGAGTTCGTCACCCAAGAACGCCGGGCCGCTGAACTGCGGCTCTTTGAACTCGGCATCGTGCCGGGCTTGCTGCAGACGACGGAGTACGCAACTGCCATTGCGGCGGGCGCCGTGCGCCGGAGGAGCATCACGCAGGACCAGGCGGACGAACGGGTGCGCGTTCTCATAAGCCGTCAGGCTGGCATGCTCCGGGAACCGTCGCCCCTGGTCCACGTGGTCATGGACGAAAGCTGCATTCGTCGGCGCGTGGGTGGGGATGCTGTGATGGCGGCCCAGCTTGACCATCTCGTTGAGTTCGCCAGCGAGCCGACCGTAAGGCTCCAGCTCGCCCTGTACACGCTCGGCGAGGACAGGGCGTTTGATCTTCCGGTGTCGATCCTGACGCTGCCGGACCGTTCGCTGATCTCCTACGCCGAGAGTGCACACCAAGGGCGTTTGGAGCGGGATACCAACGCGGTGACGGCCGAGTTGGCGGCCTACTATCAGCTACAAACTCATGCCCTTTCACAGGCGGACTCGGTGGCGATGATCCGCGAGCTACGGAGGCAGCTATGACCCTCGACTGGTTCAAGTCCAGCTACAGCAGCAACGGCGGACAGTGCATCGAGGTATCCGACAGCATGCCCGGTGTCGTCCCCGTCCGCGATTCCAAGGACCCCGAGGGCCCTGTCCTGGCCTTCTCGGTCGATGTCTGGTCGAGCTTCATTGCCGCCGTCCGCTCCGGCGAGTTCGGCGACGTCTGACGCGTCCTGCTGAACTGCCCGAGACCCCACTGCTCGCGGATGAGTAGTGGGGTCTTCTGCTGCTACTTCCGGGTGTTGGTGCGGCGGGTGGGCTCTGCCGTGGTCGGGTCTTCGGGCCAGGGGTGGCGGGGGTAGCGGCCCCTGAGATCTGCGCGGACGGCGCGGTAGCCGTCGCGCCAGAAGGACGCCAGGTCGCCGGTGACGGCGGCGGGGCGGCCGGCGGGGGAGAGCAGGTGGACGGTCAGCGGGACGCGGCCGGCGGCCAGCGCCGGAGCCGACGTCCAGCCGAAGAGTTCTTGCAACTTGACGGCCAGGAACGGGCGTTCGGTGCTGTAGTCGACTCGTATCTTCGAGCCGCTGGGGACGGTGATGCGCTCGGGGGCGAGTTCGTCCAGCCGCCCGGCCTCGCCGGTGGCCCAGGGGAGCAGGCGTTGCAGGGCGGCAGTCGTATCAATGCGGGCAAGGTCGGCGCGGCGGCGGGCGCGGGAGAGTTCGGGCTCCAGCCACTCGTCGGCGTGTTCGAGTAGCGCTTCGTCGCTGACGTCGGGCCAAGGGGTGCCGATCGCGGTGTGGAGGAAGGCGAGGCGTTCGCGCAGGCCGGGGGCGGGCCAGGTGAGCAGGGTGCTCACGCCTTCGCGGGCGAGGCCTTCGAGGAGGGCGGCGCGGACGAGGGCCGGGTCGGGGCGGCTGAGTGGCTTCTCGGCGAGTTCGATGGCGCCAAGGGATTCGACCCGGCGGGAGACGACTTCACCTCGCCGGGTGTCCCAGTGGACTTCGGCGCGGTTGGTGAGCAGCGGCGATCCGGCGAGCCGGGCGGTGTCCTCGTCGAGCGCGGCGGCGTGCAGGATGCGGGCGGAGTGCGAGCCGGCCGGGCGGTCGGCGACCGCGACGGCGAGCCAGGGCAGGGCGCCCAGCGCGGTGCCGGGGGCGAGTTCGGCGGCGGTGCCGGAGGCCATCAGGTAGGGGCTGCGTTCGCCGGGGGCGGGCCGCTCGACCCGGGCGCGGGCGATCCGCTCGGGAAACGCGAGGGCGACGACGAGTCCGACAGCGGTGGCGTCGGGCAGGGCGGTGGCGGGTTCGTCGGAGGTGGCGCGTAGGAGGCGGCGGACCTCTTCGCGCCAGCGTCCGGCGTACGGGTCCCGGGAGTTCTTCACCGTGCGCCAGACCGCGCCGAGGTCGTCGCCCAGGGCGCGCGGCGGTTCCTCGGAGAGCAGCGCGACCACCTCGGCGGCCCGCCGCGCGCCGACCGCCGCCGCGCCGTCGACGAGGGCGCGACCCAGCCGGGGATGCAGCCCGGTGCGGGCGAGGCGCACCCCGCGCGGAGTCGCCCGGCCGGCCGCGTCCACCGCGCCGAGGGCCTGGAGGGTCTGCCGGGCGGCGGCCATCGCCCCCGAAGGCGGAGCGTCGGGCAGGGCGAGGCCGGTGGCGTCCGGGTCGCCCCAGCAGGCGGCCTGGAGCGCAAACGTGGTGAGGTCGGCGAGGGCGATCTCGGGGGTGGGGAAGCGGGCGGCGAGGGCGTCCTCGGCCTCGTGCCAGCAGCGGTAGACGGTGCCGGGGGCTTCGCGCCCCGCCCGGCCGGCGCGCTGGCGGGCGGCGGCGAGCGAGGCGCGGACGGTGACCAGGCCGGCCAGGCCACGGGCGTGGTCGGTGCGAGGTTCGCGGGCGAGCCCGGCGTCGACGACGATCCGCACGCCGGGCACGGTGAGCGAGGACTCGGCGACGGCGGTGGCGAGGACGACCCGGCGCTGCGCGGAGGGAGTGAGGGCGGCGTCCTGGACGGCCTGCGGGGCGCGGCCGTGCAGTTGCAGCACGTCGGCGGGCACACCCTGGAGCTGCCCGGCGACGCGGGCGATCTCGCCGACGCCGGGCAGGAAGCAGAGCACGTCCCCGGCCTGCTCGGCGAGCGCCCGCCGGACGGTGGCGGCGACGTGGTCGAGCAGCGCCGGGTCGACCCGCGTCCCGTGGGCGGGCCGGACGGCGCGCGGCGGCGGAGCCCACACCGTCCGGACCGGGTGGGACACCCCGTGCGCCTCCACCACCGGGGCGCCGCCGAGGAGTTCGGCCCAGGCCTCGGTGTCGGAGGTGGCGGAGGCGCAGACCAGCCGCAGTTCGGGCCGCAGGGCGGCACGGACGTCGAGCAGGAAGGCGAGCGCGGTGTCGGCGTCCAGGTGCCGTTCGTGGCACTCGTCCAGGACGACGACGTCCACGCCGGGCAGCTCCTGGTCCCGCTGCAGCCGTTGCAGCAGCACCCCGGTGGTGACCACCTCGACCACCGTGTCCGGCCCGACGCGACGCTCGCCGCGCACGGTGTAGCCGACCCGGCCGCCGACGGCCTCGCCGAGCAGCCAGGCCATCCGCCGGGCGGCGGCCCGTACGGCGAGCCGGCGGGGTTCGGCGACCAGCACCCGCCGCACGGGTCGGCCGTCGGAGAGCAGCCCGGCGAGGGCGAGCGGCACCAGGGTCGTCTTGCCGGTGCCGGGCGGGGCGGCGAGGACGGCGGTGCCGGGCCCGTCCAGCGCGTCGTGCAGGGCGGGCAGGGTGGTGCGGACGGGCAGTTCGCGCCACGCGGGGTTCAAGCGGCTCAGCCCCGCTCGGCGACGAAGATCGCGGTGCCGGGGATCAGCCGCCCGCGCAGCGGGGACCAGCCGCCCCACTCCTGATCCAGCCCGGCCGGCCACTCGGGTTCGACCAGGTCGATCAACCGGAAGCCGGCGCCGACGAGTTCGCGGACCCGGTCGCCGAGGGTGCGGTGGTGTTCGACGTAGGTGGCGTGGCCCTGCTCGTCCTGTTCGACGTAGGGGGTGCGATCGAAGTAGGAGGAGGCGGCGGTGAGGCCCTCGACGCCCGGCTCGTCGGGGAAGGCCCAGCGGATCGGGTGGGTCACCGAGAACACCCAGCGGCCGCCGGGGCGCAGCACGCGGTGGACCTCGCGCATCAGGGCGGCGGTGTCGGCGCTGAACGGGACGGCGCCATAGGCGGAGCAGGCGAGGTCGAAGGAGGCGTCGGTGAAGGGCAGGACGGCGGCGTCGGCCTGGACGACGGCGACGGGGGCGGTGCCGCGGCCGAGATCGATCCGGCGGGAGTGCTGGAGCTGGCGGTGGGAGATGTCCAGGGCGACCGGGCGGGCGCCGCGGGCGGCCAGCCACCGCGAGCACTGGGCGGCGCCGGCGCCGATCTCCAGCACGTCCCGGCCGGCCACGTCGCCGAGCAGGTGGGCGTCGGCCTCGTCGAGGCCTTCGGGGCACCAGGTGAAGCGGTCGTCGCCGAGGAACTCCCCGTGCTCGTCCTGGTACTCGTCGGCGTTGCGGTCCCACCAGTGCCGGCTGGCCTGGCTGCTCTCCCCGGTGCCGGCCTCGCGCCGTACCGCGTCGTCGCCGTCGCCGTCAAGATCATGCAGGTCGGACTGGGGGGTGGTGGCCACGGTGATAATGCCCATCGCGTAGGGTGTGGACTGCGGAAGCGCCGCTGCCGCGACCGGGCCCGAAAGGATCCGGATCCTGGCGGTGGCATCCGGGGAAGGGTCCCTTCGGGCGCCACCGTGAGGTGCGCAATCGGAGGATATGGCCTGATCCGTACCGGGCTCCACCGTCTTGCCGCTCTTGGCGTTGACCGTGCCTGGCCGTCCCCGTATGCTACAAGTTGCGCTGCGGGCCTGCGCGCCTCGGACGGAGCAGGTCGCGCTCGCATCTGTCGAAGACCCCACGGTCGCAAGACGGACGCCGGATTTCTCGCTGTGCGGGAATCCCGGTGCGCCGTGTTCTTGGCTGTCCGGCTTTCGGTGGGAGCGATACGGGCCCTCCGCGTGGCATTACCTACGACTTCATGTCCGTACCGGAGCCCTTTTCCTAATGACGAGCCCCACCGACTCCTCCCTCAGCACCACCCCGCAGGTCGCGGTCAACGACATCGGCGACGCGGAGGCCTTCCTCGCCGCCATCGACGAGACCATCAAGTACTTCAACGATGGCGACATCGTCGAGGGCGTCATCGTGAAGGTCGACCGTGACGAGGTCCTCCTCGACATCGGTTACAAGACCGAGGGCGTCATCCCGTCCCGCGAGCTCTCGATCAAGCACGACGTTGACCCGCACGAGGTCGTCGCCGTCGGTGACAACATCGAGGCCCTGGTTCTCCAGAAGGAGGACAAGGAGGGTCGTCTCATCCTGTCCAAGAAGCGCGCTCAGTACGAGCGTGCCTGGGGCACGATCGAGAAGATCAAGGAAGAGGACGGCATCGTCACCGGTACCGTCATCGAGGTCGTCAAGGGTGGTCTCATCCTCGACATCGGCCTCCGTGGCTTCCTGCCGGCCTCGCTGGTCGAGATGCGCCGCGTCCGCGACCTCCAGCCCTACGTGGGCAAGGAGCTCGAGGCCAAGATCATCGAGCTGGACAAGAACCGCAACAACGTGGTCCTGTCCCGCCGTGCCTGGCTGGAGCAGACCCAGAGCGAGGTCCGCCAGACCTTCCTCACCACCCTGCAGAAGGGCCAGGTGCGCTCCGGCGTCGTCTCCTCGATCGTCAACTTCGGTGCCTTCGTGGACCTGGGTGGCGTCGACGGCCTGGTGCACGTCTCCGAGCTGTCCTGGAAGCACATCGACCACCCGTCCGAGGTTGTCGAGGTCGGCCAGGAGGTCACCGTCGAGGTTCTCGACGTTGACATGGACCGCGAGCGCGTCTCCCTGTCGCTGAAGGCGACCCAGGAGGACCCGTGGCAGCAGTTCGCCCGTACCCACCAGATCGGCCAGGTCGTTCCGGGTAAGGTCACCAAGCTGGTTCCGTTCGGTGCGTTCGTCCGCGTGGACGAGGGCATCGAGGGTCTGGTCCACATCTCCGAGCTGGCCGAGCGCCACGTCGAGATCCCGGAGCAGGTCGTCCAGGTCGGCGACGAGATCTTCGTCAAGGTCATCGACATCGACCTCGAGCGTCGTCGCATCAGCCTCTCGCTGAAGCAGGCCAACGAGGCCCTGGGTGCCAACCCGGCCGAGGTCGAGTTCGACCCGACCCTGTACGGCATGGCCGCCTCCTACGACGACCAGGGCAACTACATCTACCCGGAGGGCTTCGACCCCGAGGCGAACGACTGGCTGCCCGGCTTCGAGAAGCAGCGTGAGGAGTGGGAGCGCCAGTACGCCGAGGCGCAGTCCCGCTTCGAGCAGCACCAGGCCCAGGTCATCAAGAGCCGTGAGGCCGACGCCGAGGCCGCTGCCGAGGGTGGCGACGCCGTCGCCGCCGCTGCCGGTGGCTCCTACTCGTCCAGCAGCGACGAGGGCTCCGGCGCTCTCGCCTCGGACGAGGCCCTGGCGGCCCTGCGCGAGAAGCTGGCCGGCGGCCAGAGCTGAAGCTCTGACCCGCTGCCAGTACCTGGCGCATAGCTGAACGGTGGGCCCCACCCGGAGAAATCCGGGTGGGGCCCATTTCGTATTTTGCCTTCACTTATTTGTCGTTTATGTGAAGGAAATTTGTGAGATGAGGCTCATTGCCCGTCTATAGGTCGAAGACCGGGTTCCACCTACATTGAGGGGAGCTGCCCGAAAGGCCTCCTTCATGCGCAACGCCTCCACCGCTGCCGCCGACCCCGTGGTCCGCGGGCGGCTCGCCGCCCTCGGCCGGTTCTGTTTCCGCCACCGCCGTTGGGTGCTCGGTTTCTGGGCCGTCGTCCTGGTCGTCGGGGTGCTGATCGGCGGCCGGGTCTTCGAGGGATCGGTGGCCGGAGCCTCCTCCGCCACCGCCGAGGCCGACCGGGGCAGCGCGGTGGTCGCCGCGGCCGACCCGGCCAGGGGCACCGTCACCGCCGTCGTGGACGGCAGGCCGGCCGACGACCCGGCCGTGCGGGCCGCCGTCACCAGGGCCACCGCGGACATCGCCGCCCTCCCCGGCGTCTCCTCCGCGCTCGACGCGTACGGCAGTGGCCCGGCGCCCGCCGCACTGCGCTCCGCCGACGGCACCGCGAGCCTGGTCACCGTACGGATGGCCGACACCAGCACCCCCGCCCAGGCCGACGCGGTCACCCACCGGCTCGCGGCCCTGAACGGCCAGGGCGGTGCCCACGTCACCGTCGGCGGGGACCTGGTGCTCCAGCAGGAGGTCAAGAAACAGACCGAACAGGACACCCGCTTCGGCGAGGTGGTGACCCTGCCGCTCACCCTGGTCGTCATGGTGCTGGTCTTCGGCGGCCTCGCCGCGGCCAGCCTGCCGGTGATCGGCGCGGTCGCCTCGGTGGGCGGCGCCCTGCTGGCGATGTTCGGTTTCAGCCGCATCATGGACATCGACACCAGCGTGCTGCCGATCGCCACCGTGCTGGGGCTCGGGCTGTCGATCGACTACGCGCTGCTCATGGTGAATCGTTTCCGCGAGGAACGCGGGCACGGCGCGGGCATCGCCGCCGCCGTCGAACGCACCGCCGCGACCGCCGGGCGCACCGTCGCCTTCTCCGGCCTCACCGTCGCCGTCGCGCTCTCCGGCCTGTTCGTCTTCACCAGCCCGGTGCTCGGCGCGGTCGCCGCCGCCGGGGTGAGCGTGGTGGTGATCGCGGTCGCCGCCGCGCTGACCCTGATCCCCGCGCTGCTCGGCTTCGCCGGCTCCCGGATCAAGGCGCCCGCCGCGCCCGTCCCCGACGAGGGTTTCTTCAGCCGGACCGTCCGTCGGGTCCGCAAGCGGGCGGTGCCGGTCGCGCTCGCCTGCGTCGCCCTGCTGATGGCCGCCGGCGCGCCCTTCCTGCACGCCGACATGCGCAACTCCGGCGCCGCCGTCCTGCCGGCCTCCTCGGCCGGGCGGCAGGTCGCCGACACCATCGACCAGCGCTTCCCGCAGGCCGCGGCCGCACCGATCACCGTCGTCGTCGAGGGCGGCGCGCGGGTCGCCCAGGCGTACGCGGACGACGTCGTCGCCAAGCTGCCCGGGGTGAGCGGGGTGCGGGCGGTGACCCCGGTGGGCGACTCGCTGTCCACCGTCGACGTGCTCGTCCACGGCGACCCGCAGGGCGGCCAGGCCAAGCAGGTCGTCCAGGAACTGCGGGCCGACCGCGGCGGACTGAAGACCTACGTCACCGGCGGCGCGGCCTCGGTGGTCGACTTCAAGGACGAGCTGATGTCGCGCGGCCCCTGGGCGCTCGGCCTGGTGGCGGCGGGGACGCTGGTGCTGCTGTTCCTGATGACCGGCTCGGTGGTCATGCCGGTCAAGGCGCTGCTGATGAACCTGCTGTCGCTGGGCGCCTCGCTGGGCGTGCTCACCCTGGTCTTCCAGGACGGGTACTTCAGCGGGCTGCTCGGCTTCAGCCCCACCGGCGGGCTGGAGACCTTCATCCCGGTGCTGGTCTTCGCGTTCGCGTTCGGGCTGTCCATGGACTACGAGGTGTTCCTGCTCGCCCGGATCAAGGAACTGCGGGACAAGGGCCACAGCTGCACCCGGGCGGTGGAGCTGGGCGTCCAGCGCAGCGGCCGGATCATCACCTCGGCGGCGCTGCTGATGGTGATCGTGTTCGCCGGGTTCGCCCTCGGGGACATGCTCATGGTCAAGCAGATGGGCATCGCGCTGGCCGTCGCCGTCGCGGTGGACGCGACCCTGGTGCGCTGCCTGCTGGTGCCCGCCGCGATGAGCCTGTTCGGCGAGTTCAACTGGTGGGCGCCCGCCCCGCTGCGGCGCCTGCACCGGCGTTTCGGGCTGAGCGAGCACGTCGAACTGCCGGCCATCGAGCCGACGGCGATCCCGGCCCCGCTGCCGGGGACGGACGAGCCGAAGGATCTGGTGGGTACGGCGGTCTAGGTTTTCTGTCCCGTGCGGTTGGGGTTGCCTGGGCCGCCTGGGCCGCCTGGGCCGCCTGGGCCGCAGGTCAGTGCAGGCGGTGCAGGAGTTCGACGGCGGCGCGCAGCCGCGCCTGCTCCTCGGGGGTGAGGCGGGTCTCGATGGCGGTGGCGATCCGGGCCTCGCGGCGGGCGCGTTGTTCCAGCAGGGCGGCGCGGCCGGCTCCGGTGGCGGTGACCAGCAGTTTTCGGCCGTCGGTGGGGTGCGGCTGCTGCGTGACCAGGCCGGCCTCGGTGAGCAGAGCGACCGTGCGGGCCATCGACTGGTGCCGGACGCGTTGCCGGGTGGCCAGTTCGGCGACGGTGTAGGAGCGCTCGTCTCGGACCAGCAGGCCGAGGACCCCGGCCTGGTTCTGCGGCAGGGCGTCGTCCGGGCGCAGCGAGCGGACGAGTTCGCCGACGGCGGCGCGCAGGTCGGCGGCGAGTTCCAGGGTGTCCGGGTGGGGGCTGCTCATGGGACAAGCCTATCGGAAATTTGTACAGCGAAACTGTGCAGCTCTGCTGTGCAGTTTTGCTGTACGGTTTGCGGCATGCGAATCACCAAGTTCGGACACGCCTGCGTACGCCTGGAGCACGACGGGACGACCGTCGTCGTCGACCCCGGGATGTTCACCGACCCCGCCGCGCTGGCCGGGGCCGACGCCGTCCTCATCACCCACGAGCACATGGACCACTTCGAGGAGTCCCGGCTGCGCGCCGCCCTGGAGGCCGACCCGGCGCTGCGGGTGTGGACCAACAGCGCGGTGGCCTCCCGACTCGACGGCGTGGCGAGGCGCGTCAGCGTGGTCGGCGAGGGCGACGCCTTCGAGGTCGGCGGGATCGGCGTCTCGGTGCACGGCGAGTGGCACGCGGTGATCCACCCGGACATTCCGCTGGTGCACAACATCGGCTTCCTCTTCGACGGCCGGCTCTTCCACCCCGGCGACGCGTTCACCGTGCCGCCGCACGCCGTGGACACCCTGCTGCTGCCGCTCGCCGCGCCGTGGAGCAAGGCGTCCGAGGTGATCGACTACGTCCGGGAGGCGTGCCCGCGCCAGGCCGTGCCGGTGCACGACGCGGTGCTCAGCCCGGCCGGGTTCGCCGTGCACACCCGGCTGGTCGGCCCGGACGGGCCGGGCACGGGCGCGGAGCTGCGGGTCCTGGGCGAGGGGGAGAGCCTGGAGCTGGGCTGACGGCACCGCCCGGGCGGCTGGCGGCCGGCCGCTGGTCCCGGCCGTCCGGGCGCCGGTAGCCTGACGCCATGCTGAAGATCGGACTGACGGGTGGTATCGGCGCGGGCAAGAGCGAGGTGTCCCGGCTCTTCGCCGCCCACGGCGCGGTGATCGTGGATTCCGACGTGATCGCCCGCGAGGTGGTCGCGCCCGGGACGGACGGTCTGGCGGCCGTGGTCGCCGAGTTCGGACCGCAGGTGCTGCGGGAGGACGGCGCGCTGGACCGCCCGACCCTCGGCGCGATCGTGTTCGCCGACCGGGCCCGGCTCCAGTCGCTGAACGCGATCGTCCATCCGCTGGTGCGCGCCCGCTCCGCCGAGCTGGAGGCCGCGGCCGCGCCGGACGCGGTGGTGGTGCACGACGTGCCGCTGCTCGTGGAGAACGGGCTCGCGCCGCTGTTCGACCTGGTCGTGGTGGTCGACGCGGCGGACGAGGTGCGGGTGGACCGGCTGGTACGGCTGCGCGGGATGGCCGAGGAGGAGGCCCGGGCCCGGATGGCCGCACAGGCGAGCCGCGCGGACCGGCTGGCCGCCGCGGACCTCGTGATCGACAACAGCGGGCCGTTGGAGGTGTTGGCGACCCGGATCGACGAGGTGTGGGCGGAGCTGACCGCGCGCGCGGTGTCCTGAGCGGGTCAGTGCCTTGGGCGGGTCAGTGCCTTGGGCGGTGCAGTGTTCTGAGCGGTGCAGCGTCCTGAGCGGTTCAGTGTTCTGAGCGGTTCAGCCGGTGGTCAGCGGCAGGCGGGCCCGGATGGCGAAGCCGCCGTCGGGGGTGGGGCCGGCATCCAGGGTGCCGCCGAGGTCGTCGGCGCGGGTGCGCATGCCGTCCAGGCCGTGGCCGCCGGAAGGAAGTTCGGGGTTGGAGCGCAGTTCGGGGTTGGAGCGCAGTTCGTCGGGGTCGGTAGGCAGCGTGGGGTTCTCTCCGGTGTCGCCCGGGGAGTTGACGACGGCGACGCGCAGCCCGTCCGGCTGGACCTCGACGGTGACGGCCACCTCGGCGGCCGGGGCGTGTTTGTGGGCGTTGGTCAGTGCCTCCTGGACGATCCGGTAGGTCGCGTACTGGACGGCGGGCCCGGGTGCGGGCCCGCCGTCGGCCGGTCCGGTGAGGGTGAGGCCGACGGCCAGTCCGGCCTGTCGGGACTCCTCGACCAGGGCGGGCAGTCCGCGCAGTGAGGGGCCCTGGTCGGCGGCCGGGGTGAGGACGCCGAGCAGGCCGCGCAGTTCGGTGAGCGCCTGCAGGCCGAGGGCGCGGATCAGGGTGAGGGTCTCCCGGACGGCGGCCGGGTCGTCGGCTGCCGCGACCTGCAAGGCCCCCGCGTGCAGGGTGATCAGCGAGACCCGGTTGGACACCACGTCGTGCATCTCCCGGGCGAGCCGGGCGCGTTCGGCGGCGGCGGCGCGTTCCTCGGCGTGCCGCCGGGCCACTTCCAGCAGCCGGTTGCGCTCGGCGAGCACGGTGACGGCGCGGGTGCGCTGGTGGGCGGTGAGGCCGAGGGCGAGCGGGACGGCGCCGAGGACCAGGGGGTCCTCGGCCAGATTGACGAGGGCGGAGAGGCTGCTGACGTCCCCGAGGTCCATGGGGACGAGCAGGCGCACCTCGGCCAGGACCGCGAGCGCGGCAAGCGTCCGGGTCGCGCCGCGTCGGGCGGCCAGCCCGTAGAGGGCGACGGTGAGCGGGAGTTGGCCGCTGAGCAGGGTGGCGGCGGCGACCGCCGCCGGGTGGCGCCGTCGGACGGCGAGGGCGAGCGCGCCGGCGGCCATCAGGGCCGTGTTGAGCGGCGCCGAGGTGGTCGGCCCGACATCGGGGTCGTTCGCGGAGAGCGGGACGAGCACCAGCAGTATCAGGACCGTCGGCCCCAGGGCGACGACCGGGCGGGGCAGGCGCAGCGGCGGGCCCGGCAGCGACATCGCGGCGAGGGCCGAGTCCCACTGGTCGGTGGCGTCCGGCCGGCCGGCGGGGCGCGGCGGGTGGCCGGCGGGGTTCGCCTGGTGGCCGGCGGGATTCGACGGGCCGTTGGGGCCCAACTGGCCGTCGGGACGCCGGAGTCGGGGCCGCTGGTGGGTGGACTGGCGCATGGGGGCATGCTCGCACACCCCGTCCGGCCCGTGGTGGCCAGTGGGTCGCAGTGGCCGGGAAGAGCCTGGAAATCACCTTCCCGGGAAGAGATCATGGTCGGATGAATGATCGTTTCTCTCCCGAGCCGCCGACCGTCGTCCGGCTGCCGCAGTACACCCGCGCCGACCAGGACGAGATCCTCGGCCCCGGCGACGACCCGTACGGTGTCGCCTACACCGGGCTGACCTGGCTGCCCAAGGACATCCACTTCGGCGTCCGGGCCGCCGACGGCAGACTCGTCGCGCACGCCGGCCTGCTGCCGCTGCCGCTCACCGTCGGCGGCACCGACCTGGCGGCGATCGGCGTCGGCGGCGTCGCCGTCGCCCCCGACCGGCGCGGCGCCGGCCTCGCGCAGGCCGTGGTCCGGGCCGCCCTCGACCACGCCCGTACGCTCGGCCACCGCTACGCGCTGCTGTTCTGCCGCCCGCCGCTGGCCGCGCTCTACCGGGGGCTCGGATTCCGCGAGGTGGCAGAGGAGGTGACGGTGGAGCAGCCCGAGGGGCGGTTGGCGGTGATGCCGCTGCGCACCATGTGGGCGCCGCTGGCGGAGGGCGCCGGGTGGCCGGAGGGGCCGGTGCGGTTGCGCTCGCTGCCGATGTGACCTGCCCCGGGCGGCCCGGGGAGTCAGGCGGTGGCGCCCGGTGCCGGGGAGTCAGACGGTGGTGCCCGGGCTCGGGGAGTCAGGCGGTGGCGCCCGGTGCCGGGGAGTCAGACGGTGGCGCCCGGGGCCGGGGTGGCCGGGGTGGCTGCGTACGCGACGGCGGCGGCGGCCAGTGCGCGGATCATCGCGTGCGCCCGGGTGCCGTCGCCGGACAGTTCCGGCTGGAACAGCGAGGCGAGGAAGAACGGGTGGTCCGGCAGCTCCAGGACGCGCACCTCGCCCGTCCCGTCCACGCCGCTGAACCGCAGCCCGTGCGCGCGCAGCCGGTCCAGGTAGTCGGCGTTCAGGCCGTACGCGCAGTGGTAGCGCTCCAGGGTGCGGGTGGTGCCGAGGACGCGTTCGGCGAGCGTGCCCGGGGTGATCTCCACCGCCCCCTCGTGGCCGACCAGGGAGCAGGCCAGCGGGACGATCACCTGCTCGTCCCGCTCCGGGTGCTCCTCGCCGTGGACAGCCCCGTCGAGGCCGCAGACGTTCCGGGCGTACTCCAGCACCGCGTGCTGGAAGCCGGCACAGGTGCCGAGGAAGGGGATGCCGCGCTCGCGGGCGGTCCGGACGGCGGCCAGCGCGCCCGCCTCGCTGCGGTAGGGGCTGCCGGGGAGCAGCCAGATCGCGTCGAAGCCGTCCAGGGTGCCGGGTGCCCCGGCGTCCTCGGTGGGGATCCAGTAGGCGTCCAGGACGAGCTGGTCGCGCTCGGCGAGGGCGTCGAGCAGGCCGGGGATGCGGGCGTGCGAGCGGACGGCGGGGGAGCGGTCGCCGACCAGGGCGACCCGCGGGGTCAGGTAGGTCATGGGGCTATCCTGGCCCCGCACCCGAGATCAGCGCCAACGATGATTGCTTAACCCTCGATCAGAAAAGTTGATGGACACCGTGGATCCGCAGCACCTGCGCACCTTCGTCACCGTCACCCGCCTCGGCTCCTTCTCCGAGGCCGCGCGGGAGCTCGGCTACACCCAGTCCGCGGTCTCCCAACAGATCGCCGCCCTGGAGGCCGACCTCGGGGCCGGTCTGCTCAACCGCCGCCCGGTCGGCCCGACCGAGGCCGGTCGGCGGCTGCTGGAGCACGCGGCGCCGCTGCTGGTCCGGCTGGAGGCGGCGCGCGCCGACGTCGCACGCCTGGCCGGTGCCCCGAGCGCCCGCCTGGTGCTCGGCGCCACCCCACTGGCGGTCGGACCGGAGTTGGGGCGCGCGCTCGGCGAGGTGCGCCGGGCCTATCCGGCGGCCGAACTCGTCGTCCGGGTCCTCGCCCAGGGTGTGCTGCCCGCCCAGGCCGCCACCGGCGAGGTCGACCTCGCCCTGATCGACGGCCTCGCCGCCCCCAGCGACCCGCTGCCGCTGCCCGACGTCGGCCCGCTCGCCACCCGCGCCGTCGACGAGCAGCCGGTCGCCGTCGCCCTCCCGGCCGGCCACCCGCTGGCGGGCCGCAGCGGTGTCGCCCTCGCCGACCTCTCCGCCGCCCGCTGGCTCGACGCCCCCGACCTCACCCCCACCGCGGCCCGGCTGCGCGCCGCGGCCGGCGTCGACGGCTTCCGCCCCGCCACCCGCTACCGGGGCACCGACGTGCACGGGCTGCTCGCCCTGGTCGCCACCGGGCACGGGCTCACCCTGCTCCCGGCATCCGCCCTCGCCGATGCTCCCGGCGTCGCGTCCGCGCCGATCGCGGCCCCGCGACTGGTGCACCGCACCGAACTGGTGCACGGCAGCCTCCCGGAGGGGCCGGCGGCACTGCTGGCGCGGCTGCTGGGCGCGTAGGGTCCGGCCGTCCCGGGCGGGCGCGCCGATGCGGGCGCGCTGATGTGGGCGCGCTGGTGTGGGGGCGCTGATGCGGGCGCGCTGATGTGGAGGCGCGATCACCAGGCGTTCACGTCCTGGGCCTGACGGTGGTCGCTCAAGCGGTGCTGTCATGGGCACAGTCGCCCGGTGACAGGCCGGGCCGGCCCAGGAGATCGCCCACATGATGCCCCGTCAGCGTCTCACCGTCGTCGCCGCGGCGGCCGCCCTCGCCGCCGCCGGGCTCGCGGCCGGCACCGCGCAGGCCGCCCCCGCGAAGGCCTCGCCCGTCAAGGCCCGCCCGCTCGCGGCGAGTTGTTCGCAGGCCTACCTGCCGCTGCCCGACCCGTCCTGCACGCCGGGCGCCTACAACCCGGACGTCACCCAGGCCACCATCGGCCAGACCATCTGCGTCTCCGGCTGGACCTCCACCGTCCGCCCGTCGACCAGCTACACCAACGCGCTCAAGGCGCAGCAGATCGCGCAGTACGGCTACGCGGACACCAACCTGTCCGACTACGAGGAGGACCACTTCGTCCCGCTGGAGCTCGGCGGCGCCCCGCGCGACCCGCGCAACCTCTGGCCCGAGCCCCGCTACGGCACCCAGACCGCGTCCGGCAAGGACGGCGTCGAGACCAAGCTGAAGAACGCGGTCTGCAACGGCCGGGTCGGCCTCGACGACGCCCGCAGCGCCATCGCGAGCGACTGGACCACCGCGCTCAGCAGCCTCGGTCTCTGACGCTTCGGTCTCTGACGCTTCGGCCGCTGAGTCCTCGGTCCTCTGCGCCCTCGGCCTCCCACGTCCGGGCGTTTGACGCCTTCAGCGGTGTGGCGGTCGGTCCGTCCGGTCCCCTGTGCCGGCCCGGCCGCCCCCCCGCTGGGCCCCCCCAGGCCGGGGGGGTCGGAGGGGGGGCGCGCCGCCAACCCCCCCCGCGCCCCCAACCACCCCCCCCCC